>NZ_CAWUDP010000034.1:0-95038 GCF_963920835.1 Scytonema sp. PCC 10023 | reverse complement strand
AATGACTAATGACTAATGACTAATGACTAATGACTAATGACTAATGACTAATGACCAATGACTAATGACTAATGACTAATGACTAAAACATGAACTTTATATCAATTCTCTACGGGCTGTTCTTGCTGAGTGTGCTAGGAATTTACTGGTCTGTCGCACAACAAAAGTTACGGCTATGGACGCTGCTAATTGCTAGCATTGTGTTCTATGCATCTTTGCAAGTTCATTACATCCCATTACTACTAGCACTCATTTTTATTACCTTTCGTCTCGGACGAGAAATGGGTGAAAGCACTATACCAGAACCAAATACTTTAGATTGGCAGCTGAAGAGCGAAGAGTGGCAATATGCTCAAATTGATTGGAATCTTCGCCGTTTAAAACTTTTGTGGCTGGGTATAGTTTTGAATGTTTTTTTACTACTGAGTTTTAAATATCTGCTGCCTTTCTTAAGGTTTATTTTCCCCAGTATTATCACCTCCGAAGCTGAGTCTTTTAAATTGATTGCACCTTTGGGAATTTCATTTTTCACCTTTGAGTGCATTGCATATTTAGTTGATGTCTACCGTGGCGCACCTGCTGCAAAAGAATTTCTCCAATTTGCTGCATATAAGTTTTTCTTTGCCAAACTGATTTCAGGTCCCATTACTCGTTTCCATAACTTAGCGAATCAATTTAAAAATCTGGGCTTGCTGAGTCCTGATATTGTGGCAGAAGGACTATGGCTAATTGCTAGGGGTGCGGTCAAAAAAGGTATTGTAGCAGACCACTTAGGAATTTTTGTTGATTTATGTTTTAGCAACTTGCAAAGAGCGGGTAGCATGGATTTATGGTTGGCGACTTTTGCCTACGGCTTCCAGTTGTATTTGGATTTCAGCGGTTACGTAGACATCGCCCGTGGAAGTGCTTTACTATTCGGGTTGTTTCTACCTCAAAATTTTGACTTTCCCTACTTCAGCACCAGTATTGCAGACTTTTGGCGACGCTGGCACATCACTTTAGGGGATTGGCTGCGTAATTACCTGTACTTCCCTTTAGGTGGTTCCCGCCAAGGATTGGATCGCACCTGTTTGAATTTGATGATTATCATGCTGATTGCGGGTATTTGGCACGGAGCAGCATTAGGTTTTGTCGTCTGGGGTTTATTTCACGGGTTAGCTTTGGTAATTCATCGATTTACTGATGCTATCAGCGATCGCTTTGAGGATTTGGAAAATTTTTGGCAACAGCCATTAGGTACAATTTTGGCTTGGCTCCTCACGCAGTTCATGGTTTTCACCTCTTGGATCTGGTTCCGCCTACCGAACCTCGAAGAATCTTCTTTTGTATTTCAGCATCTTTGGGGTTATCCTGCAGATGAGCAATTTGCTCAAAAGGTGTATGTCGATGCCCTCAATCTAAGCCAATACCAACTGGTGATGCTGCTCATTGTATTAGCTACTGTCATGGCTGTGATCTACGCCTTTCACCGAACATTCAAGTTACAGTTCAACTGGCCCGTAAAGCTTGTGTTCGTCCCTTTGTGTTTCTACAGTGTTTGGTTACTCGCTCCTGAAGGTAGCTTGCCTTACATATATTTTGACTTTTAGTTGAAATTGGGTGTGGGATATGCGGCAATACTTCCAAAAAGCCCAAAAAACATAGATAAAACTCATATACGAATGCTATGTCATGTCTGACTAACTTTGTAGTGAAGACTTTAGTCCTCTTCCACGAAAACAAGGACTAAAGTCCTGACTACATAAAAGTTTTATTATGGGTAATTTACCGGTTTTGGTATAAGAACTTCGTTGATGAGTGTTTAAAACTCGTACACGAGTATTAAAACTTAATACGGTTCAGTTAAAGATTTTTAGTGGGATTGGCTTATTTGTAGAGACGCGCCATGGCGCGTCTCTACATTGTGTTCCTGATAAGGGTTCTGGTTTTATCTGAACCGTATTGTATTAAAACTTCGTTGATGAGTGTTTGAAACTCGTACACGAGTATTAAAACTTCGTTGATGAGTGTTTGAAACCCGCACACGAGTATTAAAACTTCGTTGATAAGTCTTTAAAACTCGTACACGAGTATCACCATTCAAACAGTATTGGCAGTGTTCTTACGCTCAGGTGTATTTCATACAAAAGAGACCGCTATAAACTTGTTTTCTTTTAAAAAAACTTAAATTTTTTAAACAAAACTACAAAATGTAAATAATCATTAAGTCACCACTTCAACTGTCAGTAAATTCATGTAAATATAGCTAGTACAGGTAAATAACTGAATTACCTGATTTATATTTTTCAAAAAGTTCAAAGCACTCAGTTCAAAGCACTCATAAGAACTATGACCACAACCTTACAACGTCGCGAAAGCGGTAACGTATGGGAGCGGTTCTGCGAGTGGATCACCAGCACTGACAACCGTCTATATATCGGTTGGTTCGGTGTGTTGATGATTCCCACCCTGCTAGCCGCTACTATCTGCTTCGTTATCGCCTTCATCGCTGCACCTCCCGTTGACATCGATGGTATCCGCGAGCCTGTTGCAGGTTCCTTAATCTACGGCAACAACATCATTTCTGGTGCTGTTGTTCCTTCTTCCAATGCTATTGGTTTGCACTTCTACCCCATCTGGGAAGCAGCTTCCCTCGATGAGTGGTTGTACAATGGCGGTCCATACCAGTTGGTAGTCTTTCACTTCCTGATTGGTGTTTTCTGTTGGCTGGGTCGTCAATGGGAGCTAAGCTATCGCTTAGGGATGCGTCCTTGGATTTGTGTAGCTTACTCTGCTCCTGTAGCTTCTGCGACCGCAGTATTCTTGATTTACCCCATCGGTCAAGGTTCCTTCTCCGACGGTATGCCTTTGGGCATCTCTGGCACCTTCAACTTCATGTTGGTGTTCCAAGCAGAGCACAACATTTTGATGCACCCCTTCCACCAATTAGGTGTAGCAGGTGTATTCGGTGGTGCCCTGTTCAGCGCAATGCACGGTTCCTTGGTCACTTCTTCTCTGGTACGTGAAACAAGCGAAACCGAGTCTCAAAACTACGGTTACAAGTTCGGTCAAGAACAAGAAACCTACAATATCGTTGCAGCACACGGCTACTTCGGTCGTCTGATCTTCCAATACGCGAGCTTTAACAACAGCCGTTCTCTGCACTTCTTCCTGGGTGCATGGCCCGTAGTTGGTATCTGGTTAACCGCTTTGGGTATCAGCACTATGGCGTTCAACCTCAATGGTTTCAACTTCAACCAGTCAGTTATTGACTCTCAAGGTCGCGTGATTAACACTTGGGCAGACGTCCTCAACCGCGCTAACCTAGGTATGGAAGTGATGCACGAGCGCAACGCTCACAACTTCCCTCTCGACTTGGCTGCTGGTGATGCTGCTCCTGTTGCAATGAGCGCTCCTGCAATCAACGGTTAATTTTGAATAATCCACAGACGTGATGTATCGCGTCTGTACAAGTGGAAAGCGTCCTTCTCAAGTAAGAAGGGCGCTTTTTATTTTGAGTACAGATGCGAGTACAAGCAGATCGGGGCAATGCCTCCAGAGCCACATAAAATAACAATTCCCTGGAGTTACCCCCCTCAATCCCCCCTTGCAAAGCAGGGCTGTTTCATTCTATAAGACAGGTAAAATTGCAAGTGTTGAGGGGATAAAAAATCATTTTAATTTTGCAGTTATTTAAGGTTGATTGCGGACAGCGATCGCCTCCGACAGGTACTTCGTGCCATTGCGACTATGCCGCAGTGGTCAATATCTTCTACTCTGATATCTAATGGTGAAGCTGTCATGCTTCAAAAATACAATGCGAGTGCGATTGCCCTTTCGGCACTACGTGGAGCGCAATCGCACCTGCGGTAATCCTCCGCATCTTGCCAATGATTTGCCTGATTGCTTCCATCACCCCATTGAGATCCTCATAAACTTTTTGGTTGGTAAATCTCACGACTTTCGTTCCTTTTCGCACCTCATGGGGAAACATCCTCATGATTCGTTGGGTTGATGCAATGACTAAAAAAAATAAGTATAAATAGGTACAATAAGTAAATTTTGGCTAGTTCACAGTAGATGGTTTGAGATTTTACGGTTTAACTATAATTTAACCCATCAATTGCATCTAAAATCTAGAATCTGAAACCCACAATCAACAAAGCATGGCAGACCTAACCCCTAATTCTAGTTTTGGCTTGACACTCCGCGTGGAAATTCCCAACCGCATCGGGATGTTGGCTACCGTGACCAAGGCGATCGCCACCAGTGGCGGTAATTTCGGTCAAATTGATTTAATCGAGCAAACAAGGGCTATTTCGATTCGTGATATCACCGTCGATGCAGCTAGCACGGAACACGCTGAGACGATTGTCCAAGCAGTGAAAGCTCTGCCAGATATTAAGGTGTTGAATGTCTATGACCGCACGTTTAATTTGCATCGCGGCGGGAAAATTAGCATTGCTAGCAGAATTCCTCTCAGGAGTGTGTCCGACTTGGCAATGGCTTACACGCCAGGAGTAGGACGAATTTGTAATGCGATCGCCCAAAATCCAGAAGAAGTTTACAACTTAACCATTAAACAAAATACTGTTGCTATTGTTACCGATGGCAGTGCTGTTTTAGGATTGGGAAATCTTGGTCCAGCAGCCGCATTGCCAGTTATGGAAGGCAAAGCTATGCTGTTTAAGGAATTTGCTGGCATAGATGCTTTTCCCATCTGCCTTGATACCCAAGATACAGATGAAATTATCCGTACGGTAAAAAATCTCGCTCCGGTATTTGGGGGTGTGAATTTAGAGGATATCGCAGCTCCTCGCTGTTTTGAAATTGAAGCGAAACTACGACAGGAATTAGATATCCCCGTTTTTCACGATGACCAACATGGTACCGCAATTGTCACTTTAGCAGCGTTGTTTAACGCCTTAAAGCTGGTACATAAATCAATGGCAGAGGTCCGCATCGTAATTAACGGTGCTGGGGCTGCGGGGATAGCAGTCGCCCGGTTACTTCAGAAAGCAGGGGCAGAAAAAATCTGGATGTGCGACTCAAAAGGTATTCTTTCCACAAGTCGCACTGACTTGACAGAGGAAAAGCGCGAATTTGCAGTGAAGGCTCAAGGGACTTTGGCGGGTGCATTGCAAGCTGCAGATGTCTTTATCGGTCTCTCAGGACCAGGAGTTTTAACACCAGAAATGGTGCGTTCCATGGCGAAAGACCCAATCGTGTTTGCCATGGCAAATCCCATTCCCGAAATTCAGCCAGAATTAGTCAAAGACGATGTTGCAGTCATGGCAACAGGACGCAGTGACTATCCAAACCAAATCAATAACGTCCTAGCTTTTCCTGGCGTGTTCCGTGGTGCTTTGGATTGTCGGGCAGCAACGATTACCACCACAATGTATCTAGAAGCAGCCAGTGCGATCGCCTCCTTAATTAAACCTTCAGACCTTGACAAAGAACACATCGTTCCTTCTGTCTTTGATGAGCGCGTCGTGACTGCTGTTGCTGGTGCTGTACAACGTGCAGCGCGTCAAGAGGGTATCGCTCGTAGTTAATTAACTCAATAATGAGTTTTGTGGGATGGGCGTCTCGCCCATCCTATAAACTAGGCGGGCGCTTAGTGCCACTCCCTACTCTCATTGGATAATTTATTTGTTGAAAATTCCCTAAAATAAGGTTGTTCGTTTGCGTAACACTTCGGCAAGGGTCAGGTTTAACTGAGCTTGCCCATTAAACACTGTCCCAACCTCACCTTTATGGAATTGAACAAAATCCAGGTGATAAACTTCCTTTGATAAAGGGATATAGCCAACCTGACCAACCAACTTTGGAGCTTTGTCGAGATAGAAATCTACAAATTCCCTCACTGCGGGTTTGTTTTGAGCAGACTTGTAGTTGACGTAGATAAATAGTGGGCGAGACAGGGGTTGATATTGAATTTTCTCCACCGTCTCACGTGTAGGCAGCACGGGACCTTTGCCGTTGTTAACCGCTAAAGCTTTGACTTGACTTTTGTTGCCTTCGTAGTAGGCAATGCCAAAGTAACCCAAAGCATTCGGGTCTTGGCTAACTCCCTGGACCAGTACGTTGTCATCTTCATTAGCTGTGTAGTCGGTGCGCGAGGCTTTGCGTTTACCCACCGTTGCTTGTGTGAAGTAGTCAAAGGTGCCAGAATCGTTGTCTGGACCATAAAGGTTCAGGGGTTTGTCGGGCCAGGTGCTACGAACCTGGTTCCATTTGGTAATTTTGCCTTGGGCGGCTGGTTCCCAGATTTTCTTTAACTCAGCGATCGTGATGTCCTTTGCCCAATCATTTTGGGGATTCACTACCACAGTGAGGGCATCAAAGGCAATAGGGAGTTCTATATAGCCGACCTTGTTTCGGTTACAGATTGCCATTTCCTCTTTAAGGATGGGGCGTGAGGCATCGCTGATATCGGTTTTCCCTTCGCAGAACTTTTTAAACCCACCGGTGGTACCGGAGATGTCAGCCTTAATTTGTACTTTGTTTTCTCGGCTATCGTTGAACTCCGCAGCCATCAAATTTGTGATTGGATAGACTGTGCTAGAACCATCAATTGCAATTACCTGCTTTCTTTGCGGCTGGGCGTTACTGAATGGATTGTTAATTATTGCCGTAATAATGGTCATGAAACCGAGAATTCCAAGCGGGATACCCCATCTTTGTAGTGTTGTGCTCATAACCTTAATCTCATGGTATGAAATAAATTAGGTATCTTGCCTGTCGTACACTTGATTTTGGTATGAATTGATCCTCGTATTTGAGAATACTGTACTTCGTTAAATTTTTAGAGCCGCTGAAACAAAGCTGAAAGAAAAATGTGTGCTTTGAAGAATTTGCTTGCAGCAACGTCAGCCTAGTTACTTGATTGGGCAGGAAGAGCAAAGATCGTAGGTATTGCGAAGCATCACCTTGCAAATGACATCTAAAGGTAAGTCGTTGGGATCCTGACCGAAAGGCTGTTCAATTTCCGCCCCGATTTCATCAATAGCAAGCAAAATACAGCTCAAGAAAGCTACTATCGGTCCAGTCCACCAAGTAAAACCACTGACCAATTGCCAAGGAAGTAGCAGGAAATAGATCGTCAACAGCATCTTGAGAGTAATGGTATACACCAGAGGCACTGGTGTTTTTAAAATGCGCTCACAGCCACCCAAAAGATTCACTAATTCATCCAGCAATGAATGTAGAGCATTCAACTCCATGACATCGACACATTCACGTTGATGCTGATGCTGGAAATAATCCCCAACCCAGTAAGCAATCTGGAGCGGGGGATGATTTACCTCTTGGAGTGTTTCATATTTAGAGGATGACATCAAGGAAGCTAATTCAGAATTCACAGGTTCTCTTCGCAGATGCAGCTTCATTGCCACAGCAAAGGCAACGACGAGTCGCAACATAGTTTCTTTTTCTGTTCTATCTTCTGGCTGGCGTTCTTGAATGACGATGGAGATTCTGCGAGTTAGGTTGCGAACAGTGTTGACCATTCCTCCCCACAATTTACGAGCTTCCCAAAAGCGATCATGCGCTGTATTTGTTCGGAAAATTAAGAGTAACGATAAGACGATGTTGAGAGTAATGACAACATTGGGAATAGCTTTAATGTCAATATTAAATTTTGATGTCTTCCCATAGTAGTTAAGCAGTGAAATGAGAAAGCCATATCCTCCCCACAAGATGACCCAGGGAAGAATTGCCTGAAGTACTGACTCGGTAAGGCGTAAGGTTACTTTAATTGCAGAATGTTCTTCGCCAGTGTAAAGTCCAAACCTTTCTCTGAATGATCTCTTGGCAACATTTTTCTCTCCCGAGAAAAACTTTCTTTGAGATTCTGCCAATAAAGATTCTGCCAATAAAAATCTTTTTTGAGAACTCAAACTCGAAGATTTTTCTCTAGATTCTTTAGAGTTATTTTTCTTCTCTCCTGGGGGAGAAGCAGTTTTTTTATTATTTTGTCCTTGCATCTGTAAACCTCCAATATAATGTTCTGGCTTTAATATTTGACAGAAATTTAGGCTATTACGACCAAAAGATAATATCGTCAATTCAGTAGCTTTGAGGATGGATAGACTCTGGCAAAGCCGGAGTCAGGCGTAGATGCGCCCTGCATCCTACCTTAAACCTTACTTTTCACGCCATATGGTAAACCTTGCTTCCATTCCTCTCTCCTAGAAGGAGAGAGGAACCTTGATTTTTCCCCCTTCCCTACTAGGGAAGGGGGCTAGGGGGTTAGGTTTTTCGTGGATTTTTCCACATACCGTGAAAAGTCAGATTTTAAACTGCTGCAACAGATAATGAACGCAATCCCCATTGTTTGGTTGAAACGTCCAGGTCTTTAATCAAGCCGGTGCGTATATCCACCACCCAGCCATGAACCTCAGGCGCTTTTTGCTGTTGGAGTGCCTGACGCATAACAGAAGTTTGGTAGAGATTTTTGACCTGCATTAGCACATTCAATTCTGCTAGGCGATTCCAGCGTTCTTGTTGTGTTGGTAAGGCATCAATTTCGTCTTGTTTTTGTAAATAGACTTCTCGAATTGGATTTACCCAATTATCAACAAGTCCGATCGCTCGTCCTTCTAACGCTGCCTTAATTCCACCGCAAGCGTAGTGACCAGAAACAATAATGTGTTTTACCTCAAGATGGACAACTGCGTATTCTAAAATGGCTAAAAAGTTAATATCCGTGAGAGAAACTTGATTGGCAATATTGCGATGGACAAATAACTCTCCGGGTTCTGTACCAGTAAATCTTGTCAGGGCTAGACGACTGTCTGAACACCCAATGTAGAGATAAGGCGGTTTTTGTCCAGTTGCCAATTGTTCAAAGTAAGTGGAGTCTTGGGCTACTTTTTGTGCAGCCCAAGCCTGATTATTTTTGATGATTTCTTGAATGTTGTTGTATTTCATACTTGAAACCTCGAATGTATGTTGTTGATTGTTTTTTGTTCGGTACAAGTTTTATCTAGGATGAAACTTAATAGCAGTCGCACTCTTGCTGAATTTTGTGGATTATAAATATCACTCATTCATGGTTTTCAGAGTTGCAAGTGCCGAAGGAGAAATGCGACTGAGGTATCGGAATACCCAATACTTAAATATGGAATCTAAAATGACTGGGAATGTCGCGATGAAAAGAAAGATCAAATTCCGATTTGCTGGGACACCCAAATGGTCTGCTATTCCTTCAAGAATCACTTCCCATCCGTGGGGTGAGTGAAATCCTACAAATACGTCGGTCAGCAAAATGATGATGAAAGCCTTAGCACTGTCGCTGAGACCATAGACAATATCATCCATAAACGACTTCAAAATGGCGATTTGTCTCCTGTTCACCAACAGCACTAAACTAAAAGCCAGGACTCCTAGTAAATCTGCGAAAACATTACTGATAGAACTATTGCTTTTGTGCCAATACTCTTTGGCTATTTCAGCCGCCCTGTATCTTACTCGCTCTTCAATTACTTCTTCTGACAGTCGAGGAGCGAGATTTATGATATTGTCAAATTTGATTTCCTCTTCAAAACTTTGTAAATCTCGCAGAGCTGACTCTTTCATTTCAGAATGTAAGAAAAGTCGCGGGATAGTTTCAACTCTTACACGGTCAACAATTGGATTGATTAACAAGTTTTTCGATAACTGCTGAGTCAAGAGCGGCACAAGAATCAGCGTGAGCAGAAACTTAACAGCAGTTTTTGTCTTAGCTCTGGAGCTACGAAACTTTCTGACAACATCTTCTTCCTTCTTCGGATTGAAGTCACTTTTGATTTTATTAATCGTTCTCCCAATTGACCTAGGTATCACTCCTGTTTTATCAGTGACAGTCTCAACGTCAATCGCATTTTCAGGTGGTAAATATGCCTGATTGTTAGCTTTAATGAGACTATGGTTGACAGATTCGGAAAGCCGTACTTCGGCAAGTGAACTATTCTCTTGGTCTGTATATTTATATTTATCTAATACTTCATCCACCAACCTTAGCTTTGCCAAATGATTACCGTTGAGATTATCAAGGACGAAGCTACTCACTCTGAATTCTAGCAGTCTCAGCTTGGCAATATTCAAGTTTTTCTCTAAATTTACCCGCAGATAAGAGATGACGGAAGCAGTGTGATTGGTCGATTCTGTGGATATTTTGCCACCATTAAAGTACTCATCTTCAATGGCTTTAATTTTTAACACAGCTTGATAAGCTTGCTCAAGCGATCGCTCTGGTGTTTTCTGCAAGTGTTGATTAGCCGATTGGAAAGAGTTTTTGAGCTTTGTAAGTAAGTGATTTTTATTTGGCAAGGTAGAAGCCATGACAAAACTCCAGTTAGTGTATGCAGCGTCTCCACTCGAAATAAATAAGTGTTATTCACACTCATAATCAGTAAGTTTCAAACTTATAACTGCTATTTTTATAGTCCTTGAACGACGCTTTCACACCACTTTTATGGAAATTAGCAGAAATCAATTTTTTAAGCGTTGGAATATTTTTTAATAAAAACCTACCACTACCACTAGACTATTTTTTTTTGCTTTTTATTTTTCGTTAAAAGCCACACTTAATATACTACAACACATTTACTTTTTAAAAAATCACATCATTTAATAAAAGTCAGATAAATAATAAAAAAAATTAGTAGTTCAAAACCATCTCTCTCAAGTTACATATTAATTTTACAGAAATATAACTTACAACAGATACGATGCTTGTTTTCTTTTTTTGAAGCGAAAGTACCTTTTGAGTAGTGCCAATTTTAAACAAAATAGTCTTGCTCTAAAGAGCATTTAATTTTTTCTTAAATTAGATTTAATTTAATTTAAATTATAGTTTTCAAACAATCTATCAACGCTTGCAAGAGTTGAACCTAGTAGTTCGCGACAGCAAATTTGTGGAGTTATAAAGTCGAGTATAAGCGCTCTTTGCTGACTGCGTAAACTCGTAATTTTAAAGCGCTAATTTACACTTGCTCTTTAGTGCTTTTATGATGGGAAATTAAATGGAATTGATATAAGAAGGCGAGCACACAGGTAATAAATTTATCATGCTATTGCAATCGGTCATCAAAAAAAATTGGCGATCGCTTCTCAGTAGGGGAGACGCACTCGCGTTCGGCACTGCGCTCCGCTACATTTTTCCTTTGACTTAACTGGACAAGCTATGGCAATGAACGTGCCACACTTCCCTATCGCAGTAGTCTTGCTTACACGCGCGAAATTTACGCCGCTTGTAAATACAGGACTACTGCGTCAGTAGCGTCAACTCTAACTAGTAATATTTGTAAAAGGAAGTCCCGGGTTTTGTCATGGGTTCACCCTTCCCTGACTCCCTGGCGTCAACTCAACCTACTAATACCAATTTTCTGTAACAATGCGCTTAATAATTACCCCCCGCCTATGCCCAGTGGGTACGGCCACGGCTATCGCCGTATGCGCAAAGCGAACGCCGTCCCCCCGATACCTTGAGGGGACTACAGTTCAGTTGAATTACAGCTATTTTCAGTTAATTGAACCACAGATTTTTGTAGGGGCACGGCATTGCCGTGCCCCTAAAGGGTGGTTTATTTATTTGAAAAGCGCTGTAAGCTCAACTTCATAGAGAAATGGTATAAGAGTACTATTGAATCTTTTTTGCCTCTAAATCTTGTCCATTTTGGTGCAGAATTAAATGAGTGACTTGCCCTTTTATATTTTTAACAAATGTGATTTGAGCATCAACTTCTTTAATAAAAAACTCCGTCTCTGATTCAGGAAATAACTCGAACCTAGGTTGACCCGTTGCTTGGGCATATAGTTTATCCTGCTCTTTAGATATTGTAAGAATAAAGTTTGGTGCAAGCTGATATTGCCCTATATAACTATCATAAATTTTTGGGTCTAACACAATAGATTTGCCTTCTTTTGGAGGAGTACGTTTTGCTAGTTCAAATTTTGGCTCCAGTAGGTGTAATCCAATATCATCAATATCATTGACAGAATTAGAAAGGACAACAACCCCCAAGCGCTTCTTTTTATCAAACCCAATAAAGCTATGGTAGCCACCAGTACCGCCATTATGCCAAATGATTTCTCTGCCATACCTTTTCAAAATATGCCAGCCCAAGCCAATCTTTAAATCAGGAATATTTGCATCATGTTGAACCAGATGGGTTCTCTGTATTGCTGGCGATAAATGAGATTTGCTCAAATCCAAATTAGCAGCTAGGAATTTCAGTAAATCGTTAGCCGTAGAACGTAACGCTCCTGCACCTGCGAGAGTGGGAATATCCCAATTTTTTACAGGTTGTCCAAGTTGATTGTGTCCAGTTGCAAAGCGCGCTTGCATTTCTGGGGAGAGTTGAATGCTTGTACTGTCCATTTTGAGTTGCTGACAAATACGTGTAATGACCAGCTTTTCGTAATCCATTCCTGCTTTGAGACTGAGGATATGTCCTAACAATCCAGCGCCCAGATTTGAATATTCATATTCAGCACCAATGTCTCTTGTCAACTGAGAATTTGATAAGAATGAATAAAGCTGTTCGACTGTATAATCAGAGTAAGGATTTTCTATATCCTTAGGATCCAAATTATTCGGCAATCTAGGCAGACCTGAAGTATGAGTTGCTAAATCTAGTAGTGTAATTTCTCTGCCTTTCCTTGTTGGTACTTTTACAGATTTAGGCAAGAATTTTGAGATAGGGTCTTGCAGACTCAGTTGTTTACGCTCTACCATGTCTGCTAACACAAGTGACGTAAAGACTTTACTGACAGAGCCGATTTCAAATACAGTGTTACCGTCAGGTTGGCGGGAACTTGTTTGATTTAACTTGCCATAGCTGACTATTGTGCTACCTTTAGGATTGATGAAGCCAACGACAATTCCAACGCTCTGCTTCTCTTTATCGATGCGTTGTTGAAGAATTGCTTGGATTTCAGTATGAGACGGAATGTTTCCAGAGGCAAGAAGGGGTTGAATTGAAATACCTGTGATAAATAAAATTACAATGAGTAACAGCACAGATGACTTCATAATTTGTTACCTTCTTATTCTTTGTTCAAATTGTCAATCATCCAGGACTTACCCTGAAAAAAAACCTAAAAGCTTGATCCTCCCCAATACGGTTCGGATAAGATCCCCCCGCCTAACGGCGACCCCCTTTTTAAGGGGGTAAAGAAGGAAAATAGCCCCCCTTTTTTAAGGGGAGCCACTGCGTTGGGCGGCTCTCTCTGCCGACAATCCCGCAAGTGGCGTGGGTTGGGGGGATCTTCGCGCGATAAACAAGCTAACCGAACCGTATTGTGATCCCCCCTAGCTCCCTTTTTAAGGGAGTTGGGGGATCAAGTCCTATCATCGTTCAATCTGCGTTTAAAAACTCCAGATACCCGCTGCTGAGTTCCTTCACCGCCAACTCATAAAACTGCTGACCGTGTTCGGGTGTCGCCAAAGCGGGATTTGATCCCATTCTGCCATCTGGATATTTCTTTTGAAAGTCAGCAGCACCATAAATTCTATGTCCAGTGCCAACTTCTTTTGAAAGAGGCGCTTGCTTAATCGCCTCTGGATAGACATACTGAGTTACAGCAACTTCACTGGGCGTTGCATGGGAGCCTTCTTGGTCGCCGTATAATTCCTTAGCAAGCTTGTAAACTGAACCGCACATAAACCAGTTACCCACTTGGCATTGCACCCGTTGGGCGTTGGGAATTTGCAAATCTTCTAAGTGTGCGTACGTTTCAGAAAAAGCCGCCTTGAGGGTGGCGATGTTACCCCCGTGTCCGTTGATGAAGAAAAACTTGGTAAAACCAGCTTTGGCTAAACAAGTGACATAGTCTTTTACCAGCAGAATCAGAGTGCTGGGACGCAGACTTATTGTGCCGGGAAAGGCGGTATGATGCAATGCCATCCCCACATTAATTGTCGGACCAACAATTGCTTGAGTTGCTTCACCCACACCACGGGCGATCGCTTCTGCACAAATCGCATCTGTGCCAATTAAGCCTGTGGGTCCGTGTTGTTCTGTGGAACCAATCGGCAAAATAATACCCTGAGATTGCTGTAGATAAGCCTCAACTTCCTGCCAGGTGCTTAAATGTAATAACATTTTTTATCAGCGTCCTTATTAAGATTGCACCTTTTCAAGGATAGATGATGGATGCGGAATTATGAATTATGGCAATGCTCTTGCTTCCATAATTCATAATTTATAATTTATAATTTCTTTGCTAATCAAAACAATAGTGTTTCTTCACATCGCTTCTAATTTCCCAGGTGCAAGACATCCCAGCAGGAAAAGTGACTAAATCTCCTTTGCCCATTTGCACTGGTTGTCCGCCCTCGGGTGTAACGAAGACATCACCTTCCAAAAAATAGCAAGTTTCTTGAGTGTCATAAGTCCAAGGGAACTTTGAGACTTCCTTTGTCCAAATATCCCATTTGGACACACCCAGTTCGTTGAGCCGTTCTTGGCTAGGTTGACTCTTTACCTTAATTTCCATCATTTGTCTCCTCCCAAAAGGGGGATATGAAAAATACGTAATTATGCGTACTCTTAAAAGTACGTGGTTATAAACAATATCACCTATGTACAAACAAATCAGCAAATATACTCACATTCCTCTCATAACTTGCATTCTCCTGTTTACTCTTACCATGGGGCAAGTTGTACTCTCAGCTCAAAAAACTGGCTTGGTTAGCTTGTTGCGTCCGTTGACTGTTGTGGTCAATTCTAGCTTTATCAGTCCTTTGGTCGAACTCTTCGGTGATGTCTCCGTAGGTCAAAAAGTTTTCGTTGCAAGCAATACCGTTCTACGGGCAGACCCTGATACTCGCATTTGCATTAATAGTGAAACGAACCTGCAAGATAATATTGCATTCTTGGCGCTACGTAATCAAAAAGCTCCTAAATCAAAGTGCGGTGAACTCTCCAGTAGTACTGGAGAACGAGTGAGCATTGCCCATCAAGCAACGATTAGAAACTCAAAAATCGGTAACTTCACCTTTATAGGTTTCCGTGCCGACCTCAATAATGTGGTGCTAGAGGATGGTGCTTTTGTGTTACATGGTACAAAGCTGTCTAATGTGCGTATCGGCAAAGACCGCTTAGTGCCAATTGGAGCAGTTATCACCACGCAAGCGCAAGCGGATGCGCTTCCCTTAAAGACTGAGGCGAATTCACAATTCCAGAAAGAAGTGTTGGAAGTCAATGAGGAATTTGCCGAAAACTACAGCGAACTTTATGAACAAGAGGGATACGATGCTGTGACTGGAGTCACCCCTGCACCAAGAACTTCTTGGAATCCCCAGCCTGTTGAGCCCACTCTTGGTAATAACGTGCAACTTGAAGAATTTGCTCGCATTGTTGGCGACGTGCGGATAGGAAACAATAGTGTTGTTGGACGGCGCACTTCAATTCGTGCCGATGAAGGTTCACCTATTATTATCGGCGAGAATGCTAAGATTGAAGACCGTGTTACCTTTCATGCTCTTAAGGGTACTAGCATTACTATCGGTAATAATTTAGATACAGATGACAATATTGTTTTTCACGGTCCCCTTGTGGTAGGAGACAATCTGACTATTGGAGATAATGCAATCCTATTCCGCTCCCAGGTTGGTAATAATGTAACCATTGGGACTGGGGCAGTGGTCGTTGATGTCACTTTGCGTGATGGTGTGCAAATCCCAGATGGTGCGGTCATTACGACACAGGAACAAGCAGATGCCTTGACATCAATTAAATAGCTCAAAGTAGACCAAACTACCTGTTCTACATCAGGTACTTTTTCACACTTTAGCAGTAGGATTGAATATCCTCACCGCAGACATCGGCTAGATAACACAAAGCGCGAAAACGTAACCCCACAAGTTCGTCGTACAGCGGATTTAGCTTGCACATAGGGGGAATGTGCGCAATTTTGCGACCAAAGAGAATAATATCCCGCTCAAAAGGACATTGAGCGGGAATCATTGTAGCAATAAATCTCGCCAATTTACGATTTTGAATGTCCAAAGAATCGAGCCAATGACGTAATGGTTGCAGTAAATCAAGTTTAGGCTGAGCAACTTGATTTTGATTTACTGTTTTATGAGTTTCTAAACCAGAATGAACAAAGGCAGAGAAGATAATATGCTGATGATTGTTGGTTTTAAGCATAGTTTTAAATAGGTTTATCCTTGGGTTTGGAAGTGTTTGGTTGCGGCTCCTTGGCTGCTTATACAACTATTTCAGTAGGTTTGAAAATAGTTACATGCAACACAAAATATATGTATATACGAAATATTTACATTTGTAAATACCGTATATCATTTTCATTAAAACTGACGGCAGGGTGGAAAACTGTCCTACTGAATACAATACTATAAAAAAAGTCTAAAGATATTTTTGATACTTACCGAAAGCTAATATTGGTAATAGCCATTTCATATCTTGAATGTAAATGAGTTCACCTCAAACTACACAGTATCTTGAGGTATAAATTTTTAGGTCAAAGAGCCGTTTTGCTCATACTTCGGCTATATTTCACACCGATTTTACGGAAGAAAGGCAGAGGGCAAAAGGAAAAAAGTAATTTTTAATACAAACATGAGAAGGAGTCAGAAGACAGAATTCAGAATTCAGAATAACCCCACGAATGAATTCGGGGGTTTCGGTAAAGAAGCTATCGCTTTTCTTTTTCTCCACGGATAAATCCGGGGGATGCGCGACCATTATTCATCCACCAGTCGCCCCAAGAGTTCATTCTGACTCCTGGCGACTGACGCCTCTATTCTTTTTCGGTAACTCCTCTGTGCTCTGCCATATGGTCTAAAGACCAAAGCTCCTCATGCGCGGAGGGACGGGCACTGCACTATGAAGAATTAAGGTTTATATGACGCCAACAACATCGTTTTAAGCATGGGAGTATCAATCAATAGCATCAGGGTTAACGCCAAGCGATCGCCTTCGGCGCACCGTAGGTGAACGCAACCTTTCCTTCAATTGTTGAACCTGTAATTCTGCTTGTTCTGCGCGTTGGCGTTCTTGTTCTGCGCGTTGGCGTTCCTGTTCTGCCTGTTCCTCTGCTTGCTGCCTTGCCAAAGCCTCTTGACGTAACGCCTGTGCGAGTTCATCGGGGATCAGTAGCTTTTCCCCTCCAGGATGAACCTGAGAGGGGTATCGGGTAGAGGGATTTTTGACTGCTAAACCAGCTAAAACGCTCCGCATTTGGGCTTGGGCTAACTAATGTCCTGCGCGAACCGTTGCCAGCAGGCATGGCAAGGTACTTTTTACCGATACCAGTAAAAACCCGATGCGATCGCCTTTGGCGGGGCTGCGCCCATCGCAGTATTCGGCTATTGGGAATTTCGCTATCGAATTTTGATAATGAAAATGCCGCTGTATTTGTTCAATTTTGTTTGGTTACTTACTACTATTCTTTAACAAGCTTCATATGTTTATCAACAGCGCTGCTGAACTCCTCGTAAGAAGAAACTCCTACAATTGTTTCTGCTAAGGAACCATCAAAGAAAATTAAAACCGCTGGAATGCTGCGAAGTCCGAATTTTTTGAACATCGGCTTGTTGTTATCCACGTCTACCTTAACAACCTTGGCGCGACCTTTGTATTCCTGGGCCAGCTTATCCATTAATGGACTAATCAGGCGACAAGGACCACACCAAGTAGCAGTAAAGTCAACAATAACAACTTTGTGTTCATTTAAAAGAGCATCAAATTCGCTTTCTTGAATGTAAGCAACTATCTCAGTTTCAGTAGACATTTCTTAATTCCTTAATATCAAACTAAAGTTTTAGTAACAAGGTGACTCTATAAACTATACACTACGAGCGATCGCTCACTTTGCAACAGAACCATAGTTCACAAGTCGCAAGTATGCTCCCACACTGCCCTCAACTGCTCTCACAACTCATATCTTGCCTTCCGGTTCTGAGGGATAATCAGCGGGAGCATGTCACTTGTAATAACTCAATCCGAGAACCAGAACGCGGCTTAGTTGATTCTGCCCTAGTTTCACGATCCATTATTTCATCTGAGAGTGCAAAGAGTAAAGCACACAGCCAAATAAGAGATAAATATCTTCGCCAACGCTGCTTTTCGATATCTGCACGATAACTACGGCTCTATTCCTTCATCAATCCAAACATCAATTGCTGTTTTTACCTCTAATTCAGTCACGCTAGACCATTCTTTTTCGTTAATAGTTGTTTGAAATACCGCCCTTTTCCCGTGACCAACTTTTTCTATTACGTGTCCGCGATACAATTTTTTAGGCTTAATCATTTTTATTGACTATTTTAACCAAAATACTACGAGCAAAACTGAATGTAGTGAAGCTACAATCCAGATGAAGTGCGATTGCCTCCGGCACTGCGCTGCGCGCAATCGCCGTATCCGGCGGGGCTGCGCCCATCGCGCTTTGGGCGTCCGAACTTATATAGCGGTTCTCAGTTGGGTGCAATATAGTAGCAACAGTGGGTGAAGCATCCAATAATGTTTTTAGGAGTGATTGCGGCAAGGGCATTTGTAATATAGCGGTTTTCATCTTGATGAAGTACATTTTCATCTGCGTTTATCTGCGTTTATCTGCGGTTCCTTAACTCTTTGGCGTATTCCACTCAATTGAAAAGCGTTATGGCACGTTAAATATGTTTTTTACTCTTCACTCTCTGCAAAATTTACGCGATCATAAATATCCTTGAAATTCATCTGAAACTCAATAGAACCTAATTCCAAAACCGCCTCTTCAGATTCATAGTCAGTTAATAGCCATTTTCCATCAAAGGTTTTAGTATGCTGTATGACATGATGCCTCGTCTGGTCAATTAAAATATATTCATACAACTCAGGAATTGACCGATAGTAGAGAAACTTATCACCTTGGTCGTAGTTTCTAGTAGATTTAGATAATACTTCAACAATCAGCAACGGATTGACCACTGTAGTCGTACCTCCTCCTGTATGGAGGGGTTGACCCTGGATGACCATGACATCGGGATAAATATACTGGCGATAACGAGGTATCCACAACCGTATGTCACTGATATAGATATCGTAATTTTGCCCCATTAAATAAAACTTCAAGTTGGCATAAAAATTACCAGCAATTTTATTGTGATTTGTTGTAACACCTGTCATCGGCATGATTTCTCCGTCGCGGTATTCACTCTTATAATCAGCCGCCTGCACGAGTTCTAAATATTCTTCTGGGGTGTAGTGGCGTTTGGGTATTTGTACTTGCATGAGTGATATAGAATATAGCTTTACTTCTATCTTTACTTCTATTTAGAAAAAATACTATTTTAACTGCATGATCCCTATTTCAGATATCGCTACTTCCAAAAACTCAGCCCGCATATCGGCTTGGGGTTAGAAAGCCCAGGCAAGGACGACACAGAGGCGATCGCCACACTAAGTTCCATGCCGATGGTTGTGCAGGCGTGGGTTGAAGCCCAAAACACCCATAACGCAGCCGCCTCTGAGCCTTCTACTCAAATGTTCGCTGCAACGTTGTACGCTATACAACACGTTAACGGATTTCTACGATTTGACATGGCGCACAGAAGAGGGTGCGCCAATTCATTATTGGACAAATTACCCAGCGAATTGCAGATTCACAACATCGGCTCAGACAGGCAAAGCTTTTGTAATCTCTTACCGTTTGGCAGAAAATCTGTGTGATGTTCAAGCAGTTGAATGATCACGGGGATTGCTTTCATTGCAACTCCACTGCTCCCAACGCTTGTAGCGTCGCTTTTTGTGCTTCAGTTAAACCTGTAGTGCCAGTGATGTTGATCCCTTCGTAGGGTCTAAGTACCAACAGTGTTTTTAAGCACTCTCCCGTGTTGACCTTTTTTGAATTCAAAGTTCAAAGTTCAAAGTGTGTCCTGAGTCCTTACGGACACGCTGCGCGAACGGACACGCTACGCGAACAAAAATTAAGAATCTTTTTTTGAATTGATTAATTCTGGGTACAAGCCCCCACCATGCGGATGCAGATTTGGTGGTCAACTTTCTGAGTGGCGCTTCCTTGCTCCCACTAATTAATTTTGAATGAGCGAATGCGTGAATTTTGAATGTTTGAGAAGCGAGTGACATCCCAAAGCTTAATCGTCTCATCTGCACTACCATTAGCCAAGGTACGACTATCCGGACTGAAAGCGACTGATAGTACCCAACCCAAATTCTACGAACAGCTAGGGGTATGAATGTTGATTTAGTGAATAACCCGGAACAAGCAACGCAACCAGCAATCGCAGGATTTATCATTGCGCATGGCATGAGAAATGGAGTGTTCACAGGTCAACGGCTTTCAGAGTTTGGAGTTGATCCAAGATAGGACTTTGTAAATGCGAGAAAAATTGTAAATGGACTGGACAGAGCTAAATCAATTACTGCTATTGCTAGGAGATATCGAGCAATTATGCCCTAATTCGGTTGGTGTCAGTTAAAAGCCGTTTCGGAATCTGCTGTTGTTTCTTTGTAGGTTAAATAGTTCATAATTAGTCTTTCTTGTTTCATGTCTATGAAAATATTTAGGAGTGGCTTGACTTTCCGTGTCAATGCAATAAGAAAAAGTATTGGCATTTTTGTCTCAACAATTCCCGTTGGGATATTGCTTGTTTTGATGAGTTTTGCAGTGTTGCCCGGTTATGCATCTGCAGACGTATTCGATTGTTTTGATGGCAAAAAATGTGTGAATGCGCTCTCCACTTCAGTTGATTGCAAGCAACCAGAGGATTACGAAATTACTCGTCCAAATGCTCCCAGTTCGAGAACGGACGTTACAGTACTTTCTTTTCACGGTGGTAATATTGAAGCTGAAACTAGTGCCATTAGCAACAAGCTTGCTACGATGTACGGTTGGGATAGGTATGATTTAAATGGTCATGTTAAGACTAATCAATGCGGTTCGTTAGGTCAGAACAGCTTTCAAATCCTGCACATTACTTCGACTCACTTCGACGACCCAGAAGCCCTTGCGCTTGTCAATGCACACCCAAAGTCTGTAGCTATTCACGGCTACAGCAAATCTAGGACTGATTCTAATCCCAATTATTCTCAAGGCACTATTTGTGTGGGTGGAGCTAGTAAAGCTCAAATTAGCGCATTTATTAACTCTCTCAACAGCAACAAATCGGTTTTTGAGTCGAGTCTTGAAGGTTATCCCCTGATTCCCATCAACGCCCCATCTGTTAACGAGCCTCTCAAAAATCTGCCAGAAAACCAAAAGCCAGCTTGTTACGACTTAAAGGGAGAGGATAAAAATAACATTGTTAACCGCAACGCAAGCACAAAGGGATTGCAATTGGAATTGAGTTGGGATATGAGAAAGGATTTAACAAATGATAGTGCTAAGTTTGACAGTTTGAGAAGCGTAATTTACGGTGCAATTCGATACGCAATGTCAGTAACACCTTGAATAACGCCTGTAGAACATTTGCCACCATTGTTGAAGTTTTTTTCATCTCCTAAGAAACACATTTTGTAATCCATATACAGCAAGGCTTTTAGAGATTTAAGTGAAATGTGTTTCTTTCATATTTCACGGGAGCGAAAAACGCGCCCGTGAGAGGCTCAGATCTTGCACACCGTTAAGTAGCGTAGGTGGGGTTATGCCCTACAATGCTCAAAACCCTTATTCTGAGGTTGGTAGGCAGTGCCCCTGTTGTTACATCCAATGTAACTATAGGCGCTTTCTTAGGCTTTACAGTTTTATTAGAGCCAAATCTTTTGTATAAAATGACATTTGTATAAGCTAGCCTAGCTTTTCTAACTGTAGTCTAAGCAATAAAGAAGGCGCGCGATCGCACCTAAAAAGGAGGGGCGATCGCATTTTGTTCTCAATATCTTTTGCCTTTCGCGGCTAATTTGACTTATTCAAGACAAGAGCGGCGAACTTCTCGCTGTGCGAGACATAGTCCACCGGGAAACTACGGTGGTATTAATACGTAGTCATTAATCGTAAATCGGTAACAAGTCAGTAAAAACTCAATATATTCTCAGTTCTGTACTCAGTAATTATCAAGTTTTAATCAAGTTGTAAGCAGGTGATGTGCTTTTCAAGGCACAACTGCAAAAGAGCAAACAGCACTGTCAAATCAATACCAACACTGACTTGACATAGATACCATTTTACCTTATAACTTCAAAAACTTCCAAAGTTCCGCCGTTGTGACGACACCATATATTGTTTTAATATCATTTCCTTCCCTTTCATTAAACATTTGTGCGGCAATCATTTCTGCAACACACTGTCCTAAGCCTGCTTTCATATTTTCATTCTTTGCTTCTACTAAAGTAATTACTGGAGCGCTGACAAAAAGCTGTTCGGGAGAAAGACTTATGATATAATCAAAAATTCCATTTAAGCCTTTTTCAGCGTCTACGTTAAAATCTGTGCCAGAAAATAAACTGATTTGATAATTTAATCGTCTTCTTATCTCCAGTAGTATTGGGGTAATAATCATTTCAGAACGTGCTTTTTCTGTACGAATCGCCACAGCTAATGGTATATTTTCTTTGAGGTTAAAAGCCAAATTTTCGCTGCATTCAACAGCTTCTATATTTGTAAACAAGTCAGTGGTTTCTATAAGAGTTAAACCAAATATCTTGATGATTTCATTTAATTTAAAGTCACTGTAAGCCATTGAATTTGTGATTTTTCATTTTGGATGGTAAAGACGCGATGTTCCTCGCGTCTTTACAATTTCAAACAACAGCCTCTTCCACAACCGCACCCTGCATCTTACCCAACGCATCAATCAACGTTTGCAATTGTTGATCTGCTTTCATAACTCCTAAACCTCGCACTGTCACTTTACCAGGTGAGTAAACAAAGCGTGACCTGAGGCTTTCCGGCAAATTTTCTGCCAAGTTCTTCCAACCAGGTTCTTCCATCTGCGTTTCTAAAACGATGTGCTGCTTGTTTTCTGGTTTAATGCGGCTAAATCCTAGTTTCTTCGCAAGCTGTTTGAGTTCCATCACCCGCAATAGTTGAGTCGCTGGTTTAGGAATTGCACCGTATCTGTCATTCCACTCAGCAGCAATCTGCGATAATTCTTCTTTAGATTTCGCAGCTGCAACTGCACGATAAGCACTCATCTTTTGATCCAAATCGGTGATGTAATCGGCTGGGACAAACGCTGTGAGGTTGAGGTCAATCTGTGTATCATCAACTTTGGGAATTTCTTGCCCTCTAATTTCACGGATAGCTTCTTCGAGCATTTCCATGTATAAATCAAAACCTATTGCTTCCATTTGTCCGGACTGTTCTGCACCCAGCAAGTTACCTACACCCCTGATTTCCATATCGCGCACTGCCAATTGATACCCAGAACCCAACTGTGCGAATTCCTGTATCGCCCGTAACCGCTGGCGGGCGGCATCGGATAGCGTCCGCTGTTTAGGATAAAATAACCATGCATGAGCTTGAATTCCCGCACGACCAACACGACCCCGCAGTTGGTAAAGTTGGGATAATCCGAAGCGGTGAGCATCTTCAATTAAGATAGTATTGACTCGCGGAATATCCAAACCAGATTCAATAATTGTCGTACAGACGAGGATATCTGCTTCCCCATTGCTGAAGGTAAGCATCGTCGATTCTAACTCGCTTTCTTCCATTTGACCGTGGGCGATCGCAATTCTCGCCCCTGGTATCATCTGCCGCAACTCTCCTGCTATTTCCTCAATTCCCTCGACTCGCGGAACGACATAAAACACCTGTCCCCCTCGATCAAGTTCTTGACGAATTGCACTGCGTATGCTTTCCGGATTCGTTGGTGACAAATGAGTTTGAATCGGTCGTCTGGATGGGGGTGGTGTGGCAATCAAACTCATTTCCCGAATCCCCGATAAAGACATATACAAGGTACGGGGAATCGGAGTTGCAGAAAGGGTCAGCACATCAACCAGAGTTTTGAGACTTTTGATTTTCTCTTTCTGGTTCACCCCAAACCGCTGTTCTTCATCTACCACCAAAAGCCCCAAGTCGCGGAAGGTTACGCCTTTACCCAAAAGTTGATGTGTCCCGACGACCACATCTAACTCCCCTGTTGCCAGTCGTTTAAGAATATCGCGGCGTTCTTCGGCGCTGCGGAAGCGGTTGAGTAACCCCACATTTATTGGGTAAGGAGCAAAGCGTTCTTTTAGGGTGTGGTAATGTTGTTGAGTCAGGATAGTAGTTGGCGCAAGCAGCGCGACTTGTTTTCCGCCAGAAGTAACAGCTTTGAAAATGGCGCGAATTGCCACTTCTGTTTTCCCGAAACCGACATCCCCACAAACGAGACGATCCATTGGGCGATCGCTTTCCATATCGCGTTTGACATCTTGCGTAGCTTTAAGCTGATCGGTTGTCGGTTGGTAAGGAAAGGAGTCTTCCATCTCCTGCTGCCAAGGTGTATCCTGTGGGTAGGCATTGCCTTTTTGTTGCGATCGCGATGCATAAAGCTTGAGTAAGTCCACCGCCAATTTCTTGATTGCCTTACGGACTTTGTTCTTGGTATTTTCCCAAGCCTTACCCGTCATTTTGTTGAGTTCTGGTGGCTTATCGGCTGCCGTGCGCAACCGCGACAAAACACCCACTTGGTCAGCTGCGACACGCAATAAGCCGTCCGCATACTGCACGACCAAATACTCACGGGTTTCGTCGTTAAGTGTAAGACTTTCTAACTTGAGGAATTTACCTACACCGTGGTTTTTGTGAACCACGAAATCCCCTGGACGCAGCTTATTGGGATCAACTTGTTTAGAAGCAGCTTTTCGCCGCTTACGGATGTAACTGGGAGTCGCGAGCGAGTGCTGACCGTAGAATTCTCGGTCAGTCACGACGACTAGCCGGAAGGTAGGCAGAATGAAACCTTCGAGTTCCGCTAGACCAGAATATTTCAGGGCAACTGGTGTGTGATTAAGTTGCTGCTTGTCAATCGCTAGGTAGTCGCGGGGGTTAGGAATAAACTGGGCAGGACAGTCGTGTTCTTGCAGTAGGGAGACAGAACGCGAAGGCTGGGCGGAAAGCAACCAAACCGAGAACTTGCGATCGCGTTCTTGTCGCAGTGTTTCTGCAATTTTGGCAAATTGGTGCGGCGTGACCGGCAATCTGCGACTGGCAAGATTAATGCCGCTGTTTTCCTCGACGAGTTCCGATAAATTTAATTTTTTAAATTCTGCCGTATCAGCCAAACATTCATCAAACGAGCGATGGACTCTCGGCAATGAAGTGGAAATCTCTTCATCTTCCTGGCTTGCCAGCAATTGCCATTGTTCTTCTGCATTTTCTACCCAGCGATCGCTATGGGCGTGGCACTGTTCTGGTTCATCAACGGTAATTAGGGTGTTTTCAGGTAAATAATCTAATAGCGAAGCAGGTTTATCAAAAGCTAAGCCCAAAAAGCGACGGCTTCCCTCCAACAGTTCTGAGTTCTCAGTAGTCCTGAGTTCTGAGTCATCATTTAACTCAGCGCTTAGGACTTGAAACTCAGCACTGTTTTGCACTGCTGCCATAACGATGGGAGCAAAACTTGTAGGAGTTAGAATAAGCTGGTCAATTTTGTCAAGAGCGGCGGAACGTTGGGTTGCTGGGTCAAATTCCCGTAACTGCTCAATTTCGTCGCCAAACCAATCTAATCGTACGGGCAACTCTGAGGAAACTGGGAACACGTCAACAATATCGCCGCGCCGACTCCACTGCCCTTCTGTTTCCACCAAAGGCACTCTTTCGTACCCTAGTCTGGTGATTTGTTCACTGAAGGTATTTAAGTCAAATTCCATACCACGCCTTAGAGTGATGCAGAAAGGTTTAAAGGCTTCTGCTGGTGGTAGATGAGGTTGTAGCGCTGCAACAGTGGCGACAATCGCCATCTTAGGTGAGGGGGATGAGGAAGGTTTTGCTTGCTTATCTCCCTCATCTTTTTTATCTCTGTCTGTGCCGAATTGCACCAAATCCGCAAGGACTTGCATCTGTCCCCAGGTCATCTCGGTTTCGGGGTCAAATGGTTCGTATGGGGATGCCTCAGAGGTTGGGTAGAAATGTACTGTTTGCCACCCCATTGCCTCGAGTTGTGTTGTCCAGCGTCCGGCTTCTTCCAAAGTCGCACAGACCACGAACAAATTCTTTCCCTCAGTTTGAGCCAACGCCGAAGCTACTAAGCCTTTTGGCAAACGAGGAATGCCACTTAACAACAACTCTTGTTGCCGATTTAGCTTGGAGAGGAGTTCAGTGGTGAGCGGAGACCGCCCCAAAGCACGCACAATGGAAGAAAATGCCATAGGTTACAAAATATGAGGAAGTCCTTCTCGCAGGCAAGCATAATAGTAACGCCTACCTTAACTTATTTTAAAAGTCCAGAGCAGGGGAACAAGCCTGGCTATAGAGTCATTAATACCTAGTACAATGACGACTTACAAATCCACGGACTAATCGTTAATATACGAATCAGTGTTAAGAGCTAATTTATGACTCATGGTTGATTGCTTTTCTGTATTGAGAGTGTTTCGTAATTACACCTTAGATACCAGATACTAAGAAGTTAAGGTTAAGCACAATTTGCCAGGAGCATCGGCAATTTTAGAAATGTCCCCAACAATCGAAATTCTAACTATTCTTCTTTTGATCCTCGCCAATGGTCTGTTTGTCATGTCAGAATTGGCGATTGTCTCAGCACGAAAGGTACGTCTACAACAGCTTGCCGAACGGGGTGATGCTAAAGCCCGCGCTGCTTTGGAACTGGGATCTTCGCCGAATCAGTTCCTGGGAACCGTTCAGATTGGGATCACACTCCTTACCATCCTGTCTGGTGCCTATGGCGAAGAAACTATAGCTAAGAGACTTGCACCTATTTTAAGTTCTATCCCTTTGCAGCAAAATTATAAACAACAGTTGGCAAAGGGGTTAGCGATTTTAATTATTACCTATTTAACGCTGATTATTGGCGAACTGGTACCCAAGCGGCTGGCGTTAAGCCGTCCGGAACCAATTGCTTCTATTGTTGCCATACCGATGCAGATGTTGGCAAGAATTGGCTCCCCCATCGTTTATCTATTGACCATTTCTACGGAGACGGTACTGCGGATATTGGGGATCAAACCGTCCACTGAACCACAAGTGACAGAGGAAGAAATCAGAGTCTTGATTGAGCAAGGTACCGAAGAGGGTACATTTGAAGAAGCAGAACAAGATATGGTCGAGCGAGTGTTTCGTTTGGGCGATCGCCCCGTAAGTTCGTTCATGACACCTCGACCGGATATTGTTTGGCTTGACTTGGAAGACACTCCTCAAGAAAACCGCCAAAAGATTATTGATGGTGGTTATTCGCGGTATCCCGTTTGTCAGGGGGGACTTGACAACGTACTGGGCATTATCCCAGTCACTGGCTTGTTAGCCCGGAGTTTTTGTAATGAGCAGTTGGACTTGACGGTGGGATTATTACAGCCAACATATGTGCCAGAAAGCACACGTGGTCTAAAAGTTTTAGAATTATTTAAGCAAACTATCACTCACATGGCGCTGGTCGTCGATGAATATGGAGTGATACAGGGAATAGTGACTCTTAATGACGTGATGATTGAAATCGTTGGTGATGTGCCTTCTATTGATGACCAGGAAGATCCTGAGATTGTCCAGCGAGACGATGGTTCCTGGTTATTGGATGGGATGTTGTCTGTAGATGAGTTTTTTGAACTATTTGATATTGAGGAGTTGTCACCTGAAGACCGAGGAAGCTATCAAACGTTAGGTGGTTTTGTGATTACTCACCTCGGTCGCATACCCTCCGCAGCAGATCATTTTGAATGGCAAGGTATGCGGTTTGAGGTCATGGATATGGATGGTAACCGTGTTGATAAAGTTCTCGTCGTGCCAGATGAAGCTAAATCTGGTAATAATAACAAACCAGATTAGCAGTAGGTGAGGAATAAAGCTGTTTTAAATTGAGTGCAATATAAGCGTTTGTACGGGCAAAAGCAATGCTCATTGGTGTCAATTTAAGCCAAAACCGTTCTAAAATCTCGTTAAAATCTCGTTTCCAGGTTCTACCTGGAAATGCCCTTGAAGCGGCTCTGCCGCAAGTAAGGGAGGCAGAGCCTCTCACTAGGCATTCCCAGCCTCAGGCTGGGAACGAGGCAATCTCTAAAAGCTTGTTCTATACTGGTTTTCACCTTAAGTTGACACCAATGAGCAATACTGTGCCCCTACGTGTGGTATATGCAAAGGCATAGCCTGTCTGCACAACTTACGGCACTATGCTTTGCGCGATGGTACGGAGTGTCCGCCTGCGGCGATTGCCCAAGGGGCAGTGCCGGAGGCAATCGCCTATCTAATCATTCGTGCCAATTCACAAAAACCCTCACCTTCAGCAGCAAAAGTCACATATGCAGGCTGATGCTGAAGTTTATCAGCATATTCTAGCACATTTGCCACCCCCACAGAGAGAGGAAAATAACGCTCATCAAATAAACTTTCATCGTTGGGACTATCGCCAACAGTCACAACTTGTTCTGGAGTGTACTGGGGGAAATATTCCCGCAACACCTGTAATAACCCAATTGCTTTATCTTGTCCCAAAGGTTTAATGTGGCACTGTACGTTGCTGTAAGTGAAACCCCAACCCATTTGTTCACAAAGATGACTCAAAGTTTTTATTTCATCTGTGGTTAACCCTTTCACATCAAATGTCCAGTCAGTAACGCGGAAACGATTATCAGCAGATTCTTGGATGTGCGGAAATTGGGTTTGTAATTGTTGAAAAGCCGATGCTAATTGCTGACGATGTGCTACTAAGTCGGGAATGGGTGTTAAAGCGACTGGTTTCTCACTTTCACCAAAGAAAAACAAACCGCCATTTTCCGCTATAGCACCAACGATGGGCAGATAATACGCTAAACCACTCACCCAACCAGCACTGCGTCCAGTGACAATCACTACCTCAATCCCCGCTGTTGCTAAATCCTGCAAGCTTTGCAATAGTTCACTGGTAAATTTTCCTTTCTTGGTTAGGGTACCATCCATATCTGTCGCCACCAGACGAACATTGCTAAAGCGGTTTGTCGATGAAACCTCTGACAAAGGCAGGAGTCTATGCATAAGAGTTTGGCAAAAAGCTGTAAAGAATACTAATTTACAGCAAGATGATCCTCACTGCGCTCAAATTCAAAAAGCTTAGATTCCCGACTTCTTCAAGAAGTCGGGAATCTTGTTGTTCACGAATTATTTACCATTGCTTAGGCTATTTAATTTTGAATTTATAATTTTGAATTTTAAATTCCCCCTTTGGGGGTGACTTTAGTTTGTGAATCACGAGCTAAAATACCATCTTCCATTTCCACAATGCGATCGGCTATATCCAAAATGCGGTTGTCGTGGGTGACTAGCAATATAGATGTTCCGTTTTCTTTAGCAAGGCGCTGCATCAATTCCACAACATCACGTCCTGATTGTTTGTCCAAAGCTGCTGTGGGTTCGTCTGCTAGCACCAACGGTGGACTATTCACCAAAGCGCGGGCGATCGCAATCCTTTGTTTTTGTCCTCCAGAAAGATTTTCTGGATAATAATCAATTCGTTCTCCTAAACCAACTGCTTTGAGCATACCTTCTGCTTTGGCGATCGCTTTTTGCTGAGAAATATACTTATTCAGTTCCACCGCCATTTGCACATTTTGCCTAGCAGTTAAAAACTCCAACAAGTTATGAGCTTGAAAAATATAACCAATTTTTCGCCGGATATTGACTAGTTTGTTCTGGCTAGCCCTATAGAGTTCAACACCTAAAAATTGTAAACTTCCCTCTTGCACAGACCGCAAACCACCAATCAAGCTCAGTAATGTTGTCTTACCTGAACCTGATGGTCCCGTCATAATGACAATTTCTCCGGGATAAATTTCTAGATTAATATCAAATAGAATTTGTTTTTTCAGTGCGCCTTTTCCGTAGTAGTGGTTGAGATGTTTAATTGAGATGACAGGTTCTTTACTCAGCATATGTTAATCTTCTTCAATTCTTATTATTAATATTTCGCTATCTGACAAGCATAAATTTATTTTTTTTCATTCTTTATTATTTACCCTTCATTCTTTAAAAGATATCGGCTGGGTCAGCAGACTGCAATTTCCGTACGGCGATAGTACCAGAAGCAAAGCACATAATCAGAGTTAAAATGAGTACCATAATAGCTCTTTCACTACTCATAAAAACTGGTAATAGTGTTGCATTTCTGGCACTATCATACAAAAACATAGTGACAGCAAATCCAGGTACATATCCTAAAAATGCTAAAATCAAAGCTTCTTGTAGAATCACAAACAAAAAATAATTGTGTGTATAACCTATCGCCTTGAGGGTTGCATACTCAGCTAAATGATCCGCCACTTCTGTATAAAGTATTTGATAGACAATCACAGTCCCTACAATAAAACCCATGATTGTGCCTAAAGTGAAAATAAAACCTATTGCTGTACTACTTGCCCAGTAATTTCTCTCATAATCAATAAATTCTTGCTTAGTGAAAACCTTGATATCTTTCGATAAATAATTCCTTAAACTTTGAGTAACAACGGTTGCATCTGCTCCTGGTTTTAATCTAACCAGACCAATGTTAATTAAACCTCGTTGATGTTGGGGAAATATCCGTAAAAAGTTGATATCACTTGTAATTAAGTTACCATCTGCTCCAAAGGATGCACCTAAAGTAAACAGTCCTCCTACTTTAATTTTTCGACGATTGACTTCAGCTATTACAGTTTTTCCTTGTTGAAAGTCAGCAGCAATAGGTCCATACTCCTGCCTAGAGGAACGGTCATATAAAACAACATCTGCTAGTTTAAGTTTATCTAAATTTTCCTGAACTCCAGCTAAATTAAAAATATTAATTTCCGGGTTCATTCCAATGACTAAGAGATTACGAGGACGACCTGTTACAGGATTTTTCCAGGCAGTATAGTCTACATAGATTGGGTGTACAGTTTGGACGCCAGGTAAATCTAAAGCTTTATACAACCGTCGTTGAGAAAAAGTTTTCATTGACAGCAAAGCGTTAGATTGATTGTTGATTAAAACAATGTCACCTTGCAAGCTTGTATGAAATCGAACGTTACTATAATACAGAGAATCCCGAAAACCAAGCTGCATAAACATGAGAATATCGGCAAAGGCAATTCCTGCCAGTGCCACAGCTAAACGAGTTTTTTCTCGCTTGAGTTGTAACCACGCCAGAGGGATTTTACCCATCATTTTCTATCCTCAGTTATTAGTCATTCGTCATGAGTTATTAGTCATTAGCTAATAACCAAGAAATATCAAGTGATTTTTGAAATATCTTTTAAATATCAATGTCAATAACCACCTTGGCGTAGGTTAAGCCTGCAACTCTTTCGATATCTTGTGGAGTCAGGGCGATTTTCACTTCCACAACTCTGGCATCAACATCTGCTGCTGGATCTGTATTTAAGACATCTTTTTTGCCAATTTTTCTACCAATTTCAGCAACAGTTCCTTGTAATTCTCCACTAAAAGCTCCATTATCACTGGTTATGGTGGCTCGTTGACCAAGACGCACTTTACCAATACTGTCTTCGGGAACTTCAGCAATCACCATCATCTGATCGGTTCGTCCAATTTCAGCAATGCCATTTGCGCTCATACTTTCTCCGGCTTTAGTATGAATTTTTAAAATTTCGCCAGAGGTTGGCGCTTTAATGTAGCTCAAATTCAATTGAGCTTGTACTTTTCTCATAGTGGCGACTGCATTGCTAACTTGTGCCTGTGCTACTAGCAAATCAATTGGACGGACTTCTCGAATTCTGCTAAGTTTGGCTCTTTCTTCTTCAATTTGTCTTTGCAAAGTTACGAGAATTTTGTTCCGATTCACCCTCGCTTCAACGAGTTGCTGTTGTAAAGTTGCTATAGTTTTTAGCTGGTTAGCTCTAGCTTCAGTCAATTGCTGTTGCAAAGTTGCAACTGTTTGCCTTTGATTTGCCTGGGCTTCTGCAAGCTGCTGAGTCGAAGTTTCCTTACCCAATTGCCTTCTGTCGCGTTCCTGCTGGGAAATTGCCCCTTCTTTATATAACATCTCATAGCGTTCAGCATCGACGAGGGCATTACGTTGTTCAGCTCGTATACGCGAAACCGTTGCTTTGAAAGCATCTCTTTGCCCTTGGAGTTCGGCTTTTATCCGATTAAGAGTTGCTTGTAGAGCAATTTTTTCCCCGCCTAATTGTGCTTCTATGCGAGCAATTGTTGCTTCCTGAGCATCTAGTTCCCCACGTAATTGTGCTTCTATGCGAGCAATCACAGCGCTTTGAGCCTGGATATCTCTTGGTGAACCTGCTTTGACATTTGCTAAATTAGCACGCGCTTCTTGCAATTTTGCTTTAGCTTCTTCCACTGCGGCTTGGTTGCTTGAGAAACTATCCAAAATTGCAATGATTTGGTTTCTCTTAACCCGCTCTCCTTCTTTGACAAAAATTTGTTCCACTCGCGACGTCCCTTGCAGCCCTGCTGGGGCAGACAGTTTAATAACGTCCCCTTGAGGTTCCAAACGCCCCAAAGCATTGATAGTTGTAGCGACTGGCGCACTGGGTGCAGGTGTGTTCAACTGTTTCAATTGCTCCATTTTGGCTATGCTTAGGACTCCAGTAGCAACTATGACTGGCAAGGATACAGCAATTAACCACCAAATCTGTGGTTTCTCATTCTCAAGTAATTGCTCCCTTGACCTTGGTTCTTGACTCACCCTTGACATGGTATTGCTCATTATTCGGAATTTTGCATATACAAAGTAAAAAAGCGAGTTAGGCACAATTGGATTCAGTCAAAAAGGGTTTTTAACAAACAGTTATCTGCTTTTCTTAACTCAGATCTTGCACCCAACAAGAGCCAGAGGCTCTAATATCTCGTTACCAGGTTGAACCTGGTAACGAGGGTTTGGAGGCTGAGCCTCCTGACTGTTGCAACTCTTGCAAGATCTCAGTTAATTGAAAAACCCTTATTTTGGCAAGCATCCAGGCGACAAGGAGGTGCGTTACAGTGTACAAGTTATGTACTGCAAATAACCAAGCACTTAACGCAACCTACGGTAAATTAAATACAGGACTGCATAGGAAAGTGACAGAGGTTTAAAGGTGGGTAATACTTAAAATCCACTGCTTAAAGCAGGCTCATTGTCATAACAAACGGAAATTTTCTTGTGGATGGGCGACACGAGCCGTGTTAACTATATAGCGCTTCTCGTTTGGATGAAGTAATTATTTATCTGTGTTCATCTGTGTCCATCTGTGGTTCTTATTTCTTGATGTATTGCACTCAACACCACCAAGCGCTATATAGCAATCCTAAGTGAGTCATGAGAATAAAAAAACCGCCAAGACGAGCCAGCGCTGCAGGAGGGTTTCCCTCCGTAGGCGACTGGCGTCGCCAAGAGCGCCAAGAAAAATAAAAGAAAATCTCACAAATGATTTAGGACTGCTATAGGCGCACAAGATGTCCGCCCCACAAGAACTGTATTGAATGCAAATGTAACCGGCGTATTTCCTACAGACTTTTGAAATACACTGGCAACAGTTTGGTTTGTCTATCTCATAAACAGTTTCATAGATAGCGAACAAAACTAAGTAACAACTGCATTGCCTTTTAGAGAAAAACTATCACCAACGGGGTAAGTTGATTGCCTTTCAATGAACAGCAACTCATTTCAACTTGACCAAGAACATCATAGACAAGCTCTTTGGCGATGAAGGTTACATTTTAGAAAGAACGATTTTGTGGCTCGATTTTGCTCTAGTTAAATGAATTCTACATTTATCAGTTGCGGGAAAACGTAGCAGAATCTACAGTTAAACCTTTACTGTCCGCCTCTGGAACGAATAATCTGCCCTGTTATCCATTGTCCTTGTGATGAGGCAAGAAATAACACTGTACATACAGCATCTTCTGGTGTACCAACGCGACCAAAGGGTGCTTTAACCTCAAGCATTGAACGAATTTCGTCGGTCATCCAGCCCGTATCTGTTGGTCCTGGGTCTACAGCATTGACAGTAATCCCTTTGCTTGCCAAACTAGCACTTAAACTCAAAGTCAGTGCCTCTACCGCTCCTTTGGTAATGGCATATGGTAGGTTTTCAGGCATTGGTGCCAAGCTTTGACCAGAAGTCAGATTGATAATTCGTCCTCCTGGTCTTCCATCATGGCGTTTGGCAAACTCGGCACACAATAGTGTGGTACCCCGCACGTTGACAGCGTAATGAACATCGAGCAGTTCAGCCGTCAGAGAGTAGATATCTACTTGTTGGTCATGGGCGGCGTTATTGACCAGAATATCTACTGAACCAAGAGTTTCCTCAACAAAGTCAAACAGCTTTTTGGGCATCAAAGGTTCAGCCAGGTTAGCCTCAAGCCCAGCCGCTTTTACCCCCTGCAATTTCAATGATTGAATGATTTCTTCCGCCTCAGTTAGGTTGCTACCCCAAGGCATCAACTCGTCGTATGGTCGATAGTAAGTGATAAACACATTTGCACCAGATGCAGCAAGTGAACGGGCGATCGCCGAAGGCGGCTCCTTTGGAGCATCGCTGCACCGATTCCAATGTGTCGGCTGACCCCAGTGACTAAGGCAACCTTACCCGACAAACCATAATCTATCATTCCTACCAAACCGTACAAGATAGCTTTTTACTCATTTGTCATGACTAATCTGGCATATCAAACAAAACTGTCGTCATATATTGTTCTGCCCAATCTGGACCAAAAGCTTTTTCCAGTACGCGGCGGGTTTTGTCGTTTTGCTGCTGTTTAGTACAGTAGTTGCGTTGTCCAGCTAAATTTTGCAGCACCTGTTCTGATGGAACTGGTTGAGAGATGCTAGCTTGCGTACAATGTATTTCTAAAAATTCCCGTGTGCGAGAGAGAAATAGACTTTCTTCTTGAGGGGAACCGGGACGCACGAAAATGCAAAATTCTGAGAAAATGTTTCCCCACTCAGGTAATTCTCGCGGTTGGGAAAAGTTTAACTGAGGTAGTGCCGCCAGTGCAGAAGTATATGATTCTGGTAGAGTGTGTTGGGAGTTGACTGGAGAAAGGTCTGCGATCGCCGCACTAATTTGACCCCGACCTCCGACTAAATCGCAACCAAACATTGGTATGTCGTATTCTGGACGGGGAAACATCACGCAATGCAAGATATCTAGCATATTTCCCACCTTTGCCAGTTCTAAGTGCATTTTCCGGAACTGGGGTGTTTGATAACAGCGGTTTTCAATTGTCAGTTTCTCGCCCTCTAGCCGACCTTCCACATAGCCAAACTCACCAGGCAAATGATAAGGCGATAAGTCCAGATGCTTCTGCCATGTTGCTTCTATACAATCTGCTAGTTGACGAATGAGCGGATGTTGTTGCTCGCGCAGCGATGGTAAAGGAGTTGTTGTCATATCTTACCGAATTTATAACCGGGGAATTTGATTCAGTTACCAGTCTACCCCCCACAAAGTCTCACCCGAGCCAGCTTGCAACACAACCAAACACTTGCAACGACGAACGTAAAGTTATAAAACAGTCGCTTTTCAAAAGTATCACTAATTTTGTAGTCTTAGTTACAGAATTAATTTTGTATTAGCCCATTAGTCAAGGCTAGAGTAGAGCCATGAAACTAGATTCAAGTAGACCAGATTGTGCTACACGCCTTGCATGGCACAATCTGGATTGGTCAAGCAAGTCTGACCTCAAATCACGTAAGGATTTCCAACCTAATAGTTGGGTAAAGCTCTCAGAACTTCCCAACCCCTACAGCTTTGATGAAGCACTGCTACTGTGTCAGGTTTCTCGCGATCACTGGTTAGTCTGGATTCCAGATCATGGAGAAGCACAACTGCACATCAGCCAGTTTTTTGGTAACTAGCTGCTCCTACATTACGCTGCTGGTTGAGGTTCTTTTTCTTGTGCTAGTGCGATTGGATCAACTGATTCTAGTTCACCGTGCTTAAGAGTCCAACAACGGTCGGCGATCGCTAACAAATCTCCTGCGTCGTGTGTCACAACCAGCAGCGTCCAATCTTTTTTCAGTTTCGCCAATAAAGTTACCAGTTGCTGACGCATTGACCAATCTAACCCAGCTGTGGGTTCATCCAATAATAATAGATGTGGCTGGCGAATCAACTGCACTGCTAAAGCTAAACGCCGCTGCTGACCTCCACTCAAAGCGTGGGGTGGTGTGCTAAGCGATAAATGCTCTAATCCTACTTCTGTTAGTGCTTGCCTCACTCGCTCTATTCCTAACTCTGGATGTCCCAAGCGCAATTCTTCTAAAATAGTACCGCCGCAAAAATGCCTCTCGGGAAATTGAAAGACCAAGCCAGCCAATTGTTGCACCTGTTCGGCTATCAGTTCTTGTTCGCGCCAGAAGACTGAACCTGATGTTGGTTCAGCAAGTCCAGATAAAATTTCGAGTAACGTACTTTTGCCAGAACCACTGGGTCCGATAATCAGACCCAGTTGTTTGGATTCTAATTCCAGGTTGATTGATTTAAGAATAGCTGTCGGGCAAGCCGTAGGGTGATAAGTTAGGTTTCTAAGATAGAGCATTTGTTGAGTTTACCAAAAAGTCAGCAACTTATTTAATTAACTACACTGCAAGCAACTGCAAAGTTCCGAAAAATTTTTCGCGCATTCGATCCGCCAGCAACGTCATTTTGCAGCAAGAAACATCCTGCTTCTCTTTATTGTGGCAAAATTAGTGTTGAACAATAGCTACAACAAGCATGGGAACCTAGAAAACTTACCAAAGTCGTATAATATAAAAAATTTTGGCTCAAACAGATCCACGTTAAAGCGAATAATCTTTAGAATTATAAGTAAAATATAAAACTTTTTTAAAGGTAAATATGCTGAAGTCAAAAATGACTGTACGGTTCCCAGTTCTGCAAACTATTGTGCCTGCAAAACTTTACCGCCTAGTCACGGTAGCTTTTGCAGCTACCTTGGCACTCAATGTTTGGGCAAGCCCCTCTTGGGCAGCAGACCCCTTTCGGACTAAAGAGCCTCGTAACATTGGCAACAAAACAGAGGCAGCATTCAAAGCCATTTTCCAACAAGGAGACTATCAAAGTGCAGATCGTTACCTACAAGAAGCATTATCTGCAGAGCCAAAAGAACCTTTAGCTTATGCTATGAAAGCATCCTTAGCATATACGAATAATGATTTGGCTACATTAGACACTTACAGCAAGAAAACTTTAGAAACCGCACAAAATTTGATTTCCACTGACCCTTTGCGCGGAAATTTGTATACTGCTGTTGGTCTGTTTTTAGAGGGAGCGGTGATTTTACAGCGTGAGGGTACAGTGAGCGGTGCGCCCCAAGCCTTAAGTAGGCTGCGGCAAGTCTATGACCATTTGGACAAAGCCGAAGCAGTTTCACCTAACGATCCAGAACTAAATTTACTCAGGGGATACATGGATTTAATGCTTTCGGTGAATTTGCCTTTTGCGAACCCAGAACAGGCAATTCAAAAGCTAGAAAAAAATGCTAGTCCCCAATATCTAGTTGACCGGGGTATTGCCCTTGCCTACCGGGATTTAAAACAGTACTCTCAGGCGCTAGAGTATGCCAATCGTGCCTTGAAAGCGACACCCGATAACCCAGAGTCATATTATCTCAAAGCTCAAATCCTTCGGGAACAAGCCAGAAAAGAGAAAAACTCGCAACTGATGCAAGAAGCAGTTGGTCATTTTGACAAAGCCCTAAGTAAGAAGTCTCAACTCCCAAGCGATTTGACAAGACAAATTGAGCGCGAACGGCGGAGGGCGGCGGAAAGCTTGAGTAATCCTGCTAAGTAGGCGCGACTTGTGGGGAGTGAGGGAGTGAGGGACGGAGATGGGAAAATATTTTCTCCCTGTGCTTCCTCTACTTCCCCTACTTTCTTCACCTTTATTTAGGGGAAGCCGCACTCTTGTGACTATGAACTCTTCTACAATGAGCTTTGAGAAAGACTGATTTAGACTAGATATCTTAGGAAAATGCAGATACAGTTTCGTGAAATTAATCCTTTTGATTTGTGGATTTGGTTGGAGTTCAGCACAATTCCTTCTGAACAAGAAAAAAAGTTTGTAGAAGAGGTTTTCAATTCCTGGTTTTATCTGGGCAAGTTGGGTGCGTTTAATGCTGAAAATCTCCAGGTACAGGAAACTGGATTAGACCTCAGCTATATGGATTACGACCCCGAAGGGTATGACAAAAGTTTGCTGGCGCTGATGCACAATATGGGTCAGTTTGAGTATGAGGGGACATGGGCGCGTTGCTGGTTTGACTTGGGAACTTCTGACGCGATCGCCCTCGATATTCTCATTAACGCCCTCAAGCAGCTCAACCAGGAATACGTCACTATTGAGCAATTGTACATCGGCGGCGAAAATGAAGATTGGTCCGTTGAGGATAGTGAAAATGGTCGTTCTTCGTTTATTTACGATAACTAGCAACACAAATGCATAAACCAGGGGAAATTCGTGTCCTAGCATTGGGGCTGATTCGGGATGGTAATCGAATCTTCGTTTCTGAAGGCTACGATCCAGTAAAGCAACAAACTTTTTACCGCGCAATGGGCGGTGGAGTGGACTTTGGTGAAACAAGTTTAGAAGCTCTCAAACGCGAATTCCAAGAAGAAATCCAAGCAGAATTAACAAATATTCGCTACTTAGGCTGTTTGGAAAACATATTTACTTTCAACGGTCAGTCAGGTCACGAAATTATTCAACTTTTTGAAACCGACTTTGTTGACCCCAAATTTTATCAACTTGACAAGTTAGATTTTTCTGAAGGTGAGCGGCAGAAAACAGCTTTATGGGTAGATATTAACCGCTTCAAGTCTGGAGAATTAAGGTTAGTGCCTGAGCAGTTTTTGGATTATTGGTAAAGTACCTTAACGATTGCAAGCATCGGCTACATTAGCTCTTGGGCGATAATAAATTTATCGCCTAACACAAAACAAATTAACTATTTTTTGACAATTTCAGATCTAACTGTCTCCTCAAAATTTACATTGCGAGAGCAGATTCTCAACTTGACAAAGCTTTTGAACAAAGGAGCATAGTGCGTGTTGAAACCACAAGTGGCACCTTACGGGTCTTGGCGATCGCCCATCACAACAGACTTACTGACTTCGAGTACTATCGCATTGGGACAGATTGCTCTCGATGGCGAAGACATTTACTGGAGCGAGTTGCGACCGTGGGAGCAAGGACGGACTGTGGTTGTGCGACGAACTGCAGATGGTCAAACTGAAGACGTTATATCGACTCCCTTCAACGTGCGTACCCGCGTTCATGAGTACGGCGGTGGTTCTTTCCTAGTTGCCGATAGCACTGTTTACTTTTCTAACTTTGCCGACCAACGTCTCTATCGTCAAGATGTCGGTAAGCAGCCCTACCCCATCACACCGGAAGCAACTATGCGCTATGCAGACGGTGTATTTGACCGCCAAAGACATCGGATTATTTGTGTATGCGAGGACCATACTGTTGCCGGACGTGAACCAATCAACACATTGGTCAGCCTGGAAGTGGAGGGGAATGCAAATCCTCAGCTCCTAGTCTACGGCAATGACTTCTATGCCGCACCTCGACTCAGCCCGGATGGCGATCGCTTAGCTTGGATAACATGGAACCATCCGAATATGCCCTGGAATGGTACAGAACTGTGGGTTGGGGAACTCAAAGCAGACGGTTCTGTGGAACACAGCCAACGAGTTGCGGGTGGTTCAGAGGAATCCATCTTTCAACCGCAGTGGTCACAGGATGGCAATTTGTACTTTATCTCTGACCAAACAGGCTGGTGGAATCTCTATCGTTGGCGAGACGGAGGTGTGGAACCACTGACTGAAATCCAGGCTGAATTTAGCAAGCCCCAATGGTTCTTGGGGTTGTCCACCTATGCTTTTGAGTCAACGAACCGTATCATATGCTCTTATACTCAGCAAGGTATCTGGTATTTAGCGAGTCTCGATACGACAAGCGGCAAACTGCAACCCCTAGAGGTTCCCTACACGGATATTGATTCGCTGCAAGCCGCCCACGGGCGAGTAGTATTTATTGGTGCTTCTCCTACCGAACCAAGAGCTATTGTCCAACTAGATTTGAGAACAGGAAAACTTGAGATACTACGCCACTCAACTGAAGTGACAATTAACACAGGTTATCTTTCGCTACCTGAAGCGATTGAGTTCCCGACATCTAATGGACAGACAGCCTATGGTTTGTTCTACCCGCCCCAAAACCACGATTACACTGCTCCTGCTGGCGAGAAACCTCCCCTGCTTGTCAAAAGCCACGGTGGTCCAACAGCAGCAGCTTCTAGTAGCCTCAACTTTAGCATTCAGTACTGGACTAGCCGGGGAATAGCAGTTCTTGATGTAAATTACCGTGGTAGCACAGGTTATGGGCGCGAGTATCGGCAGCAACTGGATGGTCAGTGGGGAATTGTGGATGTCGATGATTGTGTCTATGGTGCGCTTTACCTGGTAGAACGGGGCGAGGTGGACGGTAATCGCCTAGCAATTTCTGGCGGTAGTGCTGGTGGTTATACGACGCTGTGTGCCTTAACCTTCCGAGACACATTTCAAGCAGGAGCAAGCTACTACGGAGTGAGTGACACCGAAGCCTTAGCAAGGGATACGCACAAATTTGAGTCGCGGTACTTGGATGGTTTAATTGGTCCTTACCCACAGCAGCGCCAGCTTTATCAAGAGCGATCGCCAATCCATTTTGCAGACCGTCTTGCCTGTCCGGTGATATTCTTTCAAGGGTTAGAAGATAAGGTTGTCCCACCCAACCAAGCTGAAGCAATGGTCGAAATTCTGCGCAATAAAGGCTTACCTGTAGCCTATGTTGCTTTTGAAGGTGAGCAGCATGGCTTCCGGAATGCCCAGAACATCAAACGCTCTCTGGATGGGGAACTGTACTTCTACTCACGAATTTTTGGCTTTGAACTGGCGCAAGAGGTCGAACCCGTGGTCATTGAAAATCTTTCCTAACTAGCAACTTGGGTTAGTTAATCAGCATAACCGGCTTTTTACCCTCATTTTTCGTCATAACACGCCCGATCGCACAACTCGATTCATATCCCAAGTTTTTGAGTGCAGCCAAACAGCTACTAGCTTGTGACTCTGGAATAGAAGCTAAGAGTCCGCCAGCAGTTTGTGGATCGAATAACAAAGGATAATGCGCATGACTCTCAACTTGCTCTAAGTTATCAATATAACGTGATGCTCGCAGATTTTCTGGATGCAGTGAGCTAAAAATCCCTTTTTCTGTAGTCTCCCTTGCTCCTGCCAACACTGGGATAGCTTCTAGTTGTAACTCAATCGCCACATTAGAAGAAGCTAACACCATCTCCATTAAGTGTCCCAGCAATCCAAAACCTGTGACATCAGTGCAAGCAGTTGCCTGATGTTCCAATAAACACGCAGCAGCAGCTTGATTTGACAGTAGCATCGACTCTACAGCATCATCAATCCAACGACCTTTTGCTTGGCGGCGCATATCAGCAGCAAACAGTGTCCCTGTTCCGAGTGCTTTGGTCAAAATCAGGACTTGTCCTGGTTGCATTCCGCTTTTGCGTAACAGTCTGTCAGGATAAGCTAAACCGTTGCAAGATAACCCAAATCCCAGTTCTGCGCCTTCGGTAGTATGTCCGCCAATCAGAGGTGCTTGAGATTGGTTGAGTACTTTCACAGCACCCGACAATAACTGATAAAGGGTTTCTTCGACTTTGGCTGGTTCGGCGTAGGGAACGGTGGCGATCGCCAAACTACTTTGAGGAATAGCCCCCATTGCAAAAATATCACTCAAGCAATGATTGGCGCTAATTTGTCCAAAGATATACGCATCATTAATCAAACTACGAAAATAATCAATAGTATGTACCATCAACTGTCCTGTTGGGACTTGCACCACCGCCGCGTCATCTGGTGCATCCAAACCAATGACGATATCTGTTCTTTCTTCTCCACTCGGTTGTTCTAATTTGATACGGGACAAAACTCTCTCTAAAACTGTACTACCCACCTTTGAACCACATCCAGCACAACGCATTACCAGGGATTCGGTATTGGCGATTGGGGATTGGAGATTGGGAAAATTATTCCCCCAGTTTCTAGTCCCCATTTCTGGCAAATCATTGAAGCGTTCCATAAAAGAGCGGTCAATCCAGTCTTTGGAGCGCCATAGGAGTTTGCTAGGTGGTAAGGTAAACGAACCGCGTGTAGCGATCGCCCGTCCATCTCCTGTACCAATTAAACTTAAATATTGTTTCTGTGGTTTATAGGGTTTGAGGGGCTTTCCTAACAAAACTCGCTGCAAATTTTCAAATAAGGGCTTACCTTGTCTTACAGCAAACACTCCAGCTTTGGGACGAGGATGATTTACCATTGTGGCAATATCACCAGCAGCAAAGACGTGGGGGTGAGACAAAGATTGCAATGTATCCTCAACCAAAATAAAACCTTGCTCATCAGTCGCGAGTCCGGCTGATTTTAACCACTGGGGTGCTGATGCTTGTGTCACCCAGAAAATTGAATTGCACTCAACTGTCAACCCAGATTCACATATCACTGTATGCGGTTTGACTTGACACACACTTTCCCCAAGATGCAACTCAACACCCTTGTGAAGCAAAACTTGCTTAACTAAACCTTGCACCGACTTGTGATAATGAGGCATCAGTTCCGCTTCGCGCTGAAACAGATGAATTTCCAAAGCTTTTGTCTTGTTTCCAACCTCACTCAAGGCACCAGATAAAATCCGATGTAAATGAGCTTGCATTGACAACGCCAATTCTACGCCGCCTGCACCTCCACCCACAATTGCAATTTTCATGGGTTCTTGAGGTGATGTAGAGACGCGCCACCTCTCGTCTCTACAAATTTCCTCCCAGTGTTGTAGCAATTTAGATACAGGCTTAGCCGCAATTGTATATTCTGCTGCACCTGGTACAGATATTGTGGCGGGAGTGCTACCAATATCAATCGACAGCACATCGAAAGCTACCGCAGGACGGTTAGCACAAATAACTTTGTTGTTCTCTAAATCAAGACCAACAACTCGGTCAATATACAACTGCGCTTGAGCAAAATTCGCTAAGCGTCGTAAGTCAATATGGCATTCGTCATGACTGTAAAATCCGGCAATGTGTCCTGGTAGCATTCCAGAGTACGGTGTATCCGAACTTTCGGTAATCAACGTTAAACGCACTCCGGGTATTGGTTTCATGCCAAACATTCTTAGCACAATGGCATGGCTGTGACCGCCACCAATCAGCACTAAATCTCTAACAATCGGCTGTAAATTTTCCTGCATCTTTTGCGGTGAGGCAAATGCTTACGCTGTTTCTGCTATCAGAGTTCGGGTTACTATGTGTAACACTGTCAGCAAATCATTTCTTTTCTTAACTATTATCTTAACTGTTATATCGGTTAAGTGTTTTGCAATTTTTCATTCTATCGAACAATGCCAGTTTTGACATCATTAATCATACAAGTTACACAATATATTTTTTCTGTTTTGTTGGGTTTAATTATCTGTGTATAGAAATCGCTAGCAAATCGTAAGATCCTCCAAACTCTCTTTAGTCTGTGTCATGTAGGATTTTAAAAAAAAGTCAAGTTCACAAACCAAACAAAACCGCTATATTTATCAAATCTTTATAATTTGAATTTTCTGTAAAAACCGTATATGGTAGGTCAAGTATTAACTATTACTGTCTAATATTAAGGATATTAGCTGTAGTTATTTATTGATGTCCCAGAGAATTAGAAAAATTATTTTAAGAAATCAAATAAAAAAAAGTTTCCTTAGAGGGTTGCGTCATTTCTCAAAATCAATCAAGATAATTACTTTAAATAAAATAGAGGGATGGTAGTCAGACAACTGTTTGATGAAAAGATGGAACCTTCTCAGGGTGCACTTGATTTTGTAGAACAATTCGTAATGGAAATTATTGCTAATTTTTGCGATTCTCCTTTGATGGCTCTAAAGGAGATACAAAGCAATATAGCGGGCAAAGATTTCCGCGAGACAAACGATTTGAAAAAGACAATGTCAGGGCGCAAACTTTAATGATGGTAACCAACAATAAACAATTCTCTACCAAGCTACCCTATTTGCGACAGACCTTTATGGTACTAGAATGTATCAAAAATAAATCAGATAAGTCAGTGTCTATGGGACGCATACCAAAGGCTCTCAACACTTGGAATCACAATAAATATCATCAAATATGGGTGATATCTGGTGAAAGGCAAGCTTTTTGTCTAAGAGCAGATTCTCAAATGGGCAATGCAAAGCAACAGCAGCATCTACCGAGCTTTCGGCAGATATTGAATTTTTGAGACAAATGCTATACTCTTTTTTCAAATAATTTACGTAATACTTCGGTGTTTTGAGGGACACAACAATTATGTCTGCTAGGAAGACAGACGTACTAAAAAATTGGTTGATAGTAATAACAGCGATGTTTACTTTATCACCTACGGTGATATTTTTAACATTTTCCCAAAGCTCGGGGTTGTCAAACGAACAAAAAATAGAAAATAGAACTCAAGCATTATCAACGACTGCAACCTTTTTTTTGGGATTGGCAGTGATGATTCATGCATATGTGGCAGCGAAAGGAGTGGAAGCGAGTCAAAAAAGGGCGATGGCACAGAGTGCCCGCCTTTTGGCGATCGCAGCCGAAAAAAGCAATGAGATTGAAACGAAGAATGCCCTCCTAGGTCAAGAACAGCTAGTTGCAGAACGCTTTATGACAGCAATCACTCAGCTTGGCCATGAAAGTGTTGCAACACGCATAGGCGCAATTTACACCTTAGAAAGAGTTGCCCAAGATTGTCCTAAAGAATACTGGACAATCATGGAAATTCTGACAGCTTTTGTGCGAGAAAATGCTGCTAGTCAATCGCAAGAGGAGGAAACACAACAGACACCAGCAAGGATTCGTACAGATATTCAAGCAGCTTTGAGCGTCATCGCTAGGCGCGATGCCGAAAAAGACCAGCCAAATCAGAGAATTGATTTACGGTATGCCGACATGAGGGGAGCAGACCTGCATAAAGCAAATCTGCAACAAGCAGACTTGCGCGGATCTGACCTATGTCAAGCAGACCTACGAGAAGCGGACTTGAGTGAGGCAGATTTGGAGGGTGCTCAACTGTGTGGGTCAATTCTGTATGAAGCCAACTTGCAATCAACCAATTTAGCAGATGCAAACCTCTGTGGGGCAAACCTCAACCGGGCTTGGGTGTGTGGGGCAAACTTGCGTGCAGCAAATCTTACAGGAGCAAGTCTGCGTGGAGCTAATCTACAGGGAGCTAACTTATATAAAGCCAATTTGGCTGGGTCTAATTTAAAAGTTGCTAACTTACAAGAGGCAAAGCTGTTTTTAGCTAATTTGCAAGGAGCAAAGCTGGGTAAAGCCAACCTTCAGGAAACAGGTTTGATTGGAGCCAATTTGCAACAAGCAAACCTCAATGGAGCGAACCTGCAAGGTGCAAACCTTAATGCAGCTAAACTACAACACACAGAGGTGTTTTTTGCCAACTTTTCTGAAGCAAGCCTCAGAGAAGCTGACCTTGGTGGAGCAAATCTGATGGGTACCAACTTACAAATGGCAATTCTCGATCAAGCAAACCTCTGTGGCGCAAATCTCATGGGAGCCAATCTCAGTGCAACCAAGATGAGTGATGTCAAACTCGAAGGGGCAATCCTGACAGGAGCAAAAAACTTGGAACCGCATCAGATTACATTGGCACTAGGCGATGTCACAACTCGCTTACCAGATGATGTGGAACTCCCAACTCATTGGACGCGCATTGGTTAACGTCGAGCAAATTGCAAGCGCAATCATCTATCACAAAATTTTTTTGCATTTTATATGCAAACAGGGTGCTTCCCTCAATAACATGACATTTAAGATAAAATTTTAAACCGCTGACCTGACTCAGGTCATTCGTGTCTAGCTACTAAAACTAATAAAACGAAATTGTACTCTTCTATTAAGAAAATTATTTAATTAAGCTTTTATATGAGTGAGGAACCTAAGCAACTAACGCTACGAATTTTGATTGTCGAAGATGACCCCATGATGCGGATTGGACTGAAACATTCGCTCTCTAACCAACCTCAGCTTGAAATTGTTGGAATGGCAGAGGATGGATATTTGGGCGTGGAAGCCGCTGTAGCCCTCCAGCCGGATGTGGTTGTCATGGATGTTGGGATGCCGCATATGGATGGAATTGCTGCTACGCAAGAAATTAAGCGAGTCTTACCGAATGTGAAGGTCGTGATGCTCACGTCCCATACCTCTCAAACTGAGGTGATTGCCGCGCTTTCGAGTGGTGCTGAAGGCTACTGTGTCAAAGGAACGAGTGCGGAGCAGTTAGTTAAAGCGATCGCTGTGGTTCATGAAGGAGCAACTTACCTAGATGCCCAAGTGGCTCAGTCTGTGATTGACCAGCTCAAACCACCTCCAAGAGCGACAAAACCCACTCCATCCATACCTCCCGGAACGCTATCAGACCGGGAACTGGAGGTGTTGCGGCTGATTGTGGATGGTTGCAGCAATCCAGACATTGCCAAGGCGTTGTACCTGAGCGAACACACTGTTAAAACTTATGTGCGAGGAATCATGAATAAGCTGCTGGTGAATGACCGAGTGCAAGCGGCTGTGGTGGCGTTGCGATCGGGCTTAGTCGGATAGGTGCCTTAACTACCACCGATGATATGCAGCACGATATCAGCACAGAAATGAGACAACATGGCGTATTCCAACCCCCACTGCCAGTAGAGGAAGCCAAATGCTATCCCCAGCAGGGAGTTTAGCACCATCGTTCGGGCAATGACAATTGGGGTCAACGACCAAAGGGCAGCAGCGCTTGGCAGATGACCAACCCCAAACAGCAGGGCAGAGAGCGCGATCGCTAGCCAGAACGCAAGCCGTGAAGGTTGTTCTCCTTCTCGCAGCCCAATCTTCCAGAAAACCCAGGCAATCAGCGTCATCAAAAATAGGCGCAGTAATAGCTCCTCGGTAATTCCGCCATAAAAAGAAGCCAGTGCGCGCTTCCACAGGGCAATGTTGAGAGTTGTAGACTGTGCTGTTTGCGGCATAAAGGGTTGAAACAGGAAAGCCAGCCCAAGGATGACAAATCCTCCTAAAAAACCGCTGATCAGCGCAAAATTAATGGCACGTTTCGATAGGGCGGGTGGTTTTAACCGATAAACAAAGGCACGCGCAAAGGGAGTGTCGAGTCCCAGCGATCGCCCCAACCGTAGCCCAATCCAGCCCAGGATGAAAAGGAGAACGCCGCTTTGGATTGCGCTGGCGATCGCTAATACAGGTAACGGCAGAGGCAGTGATGCGGTTGACGACTGGTTGAGTGCTACCAGGTAAGGGAAAACAGCAAGCGTCCCCAGCGCACCGAGGACAGCCCAAAAGGCAGCTAGACGGGTGTGCTTGCTGGCGGCTTGATTGGTATGTATATTATTGACGTTCATCGTGAACTCACTACTAAACGGGCAGTGTAAACCAAAACGTGGAGCCATGACCCGGACTGCTGATGACGCCGATGTCTCCACCATGCGCGGTAATAATTTGCCGACACATATAGAGTCCTAAGCCAAGGCTAAGAGACTGTCGCCTGTCGGGACCACGCGTGTAAAGCTCAAAGAGGCGATCGCATTGCTGCTGAGTCATGCCAACACCATTGTCACTCACTGTACAGCGAACCCACTGGCTTTTAGCTGTTAGGTTTTGACTGTTAGCTTTGGGGTGAAAAATTCTCCGCCGCCTAGAACCTTTGCCTTTCTGCTTCCCTTCAATAACTTCTGCACTAAACGTCAAATGCAAGCCAGGACGGTTGTATCGCAGCGCGTTGGAAATCAAGTTCTCGTACACCCGTCGCAGATGTAGTGGATCAGCATTCACCAATGGCAAGTCAGGTGAGATGACCTGGGTTAACGTTGTTTGTGCTTGTGTAAAGAATGGCTGAAAATCAGTGATGATTGAATTTACCAATGTATCCAGTCTGATTGGCTGACGGTGAAGGACAATGCCATGCAACTCAGTGGAATGCGCGGACAGCAGCGAGTTAATGAGTTCAACTTGGCGATCGCCACTGGCAATCATTTGCTCCAGTAGTTCTTGAGGAATCTTTGCATCTTCACCCGATGGCTTCAAAAAGCTTTTTAATGTCATGACCATGCCCAACACGGGATTGCGTAAATCATGAGAAACCGCATGGAGAAACACTTGCAGTTGTTGCCGCATTTTCAATTCCCGTTGCAAGGAACGTTCGTAGAGAAACACCCCTAGATCTGCTACGAAGCAAATCAAAACAGCATAAAAACCTCCTAGCACATAGGTTGCTGAGAGTGACACATCGGGATCTCTCAACCCCAGCAGTACCGCAACGGTGAAGTAGCCCAAAACAACTAATTGTGATATAATGTGCAACCGCCATTGTACCGGAATTAGGATTGCTTGGATGGCATAAAACAGAATCCAATCACCTGCGTCAAATCGGGCTTCTTTATAAAAGGTGTCGATGATTTGAGGTGACAGCAGAACAGACCAAGCAAACAGCAAAAATAACCGTTCTGGGTGAGCGCGGATACTGGGATGCTTGAGGAGCAGCAGACACAGCAGTACACTCACAATCTGAGTTCCACTCGTCTGGACATACCTCAAGGTTCTTTCTGCACCAAATGCCATCTGTGGATTACCCAAAGCATTGAGGCTGGGAATGTTGATTGTCAGGTTGAGGATTGTCACCAACAACAACACAATTAGGACAACCCAAACCAGTAAACGAATACGGTTGAACAAAAAGCGATGTCGCCACGCCAAAAATTCCTGGGAAACCGTAGATTGTGCGGGTTGCCAAATCGCTCGAAGCGTATTGAGATAGCGAGCAAAGGACATCCTGACAGGTAAGCAAAGGTGAACACTTTTCATTATGCGTTTGCCGATTGGTCGCAGAGCGGGAATTGACCTAGCCATTGCTCATTCCAAACAGAGATCATTGATTTCTGGTATAGCTAGAAGGCTCTTTGATATTAGAGTCACTGGTTTCACCACTTCACCACTTCCTGCTAACGCGCCTGTTTGCTCCATCGGTCGATTCACCCGATCGGATGAATCAATCGCGCAAACTGATCGTGCGAGGTGGCAAACAAGCGACAACCATACGATTTAGTTATGACACTAAAGACAGCGCCCAAAGCAAGACAGCGAAGCTAAAAGGGAATATTTCAATGAACCGCATTCAATCTCCCGTTCAATTCACTAGGTTATTAGCTCCTATGAGCCTGAGTGTAACAACACTCCTCACTTGTTTCCTAACCAGTTCTACCCAAATGGCTCAAGCAGGATCTTGTCGCACGGTTGCAAAGCACTGGGACGGCTACGTCGATGTTCGATCAGCACCCAAAGTTCGCTTTAACAACTTGATTACCATGCTGCCTAACGGCACGGAGTTAGAAGTTATCGGACAGCAAGGCGATTGGCTGGAAATTTATGCTCCAGAACCAGGATGGGTGGCAGAAAATCAAACCCGGCGAATCTGTTCTAGGGACGGCAGACCCCGCCGAACTAACCGAGATTACAACTACCGAGATTACGATGGCTATCGAGATTAGCTAACTATCTACTTGACTCTGAACTAAGATCCGAAATCAAGTAATCTGTAAGTGTAGTTTTTCACTTTTCGTGATATTTCAGATAATTTTGAGTTCTTTGTTAAAAATTGGTTTAATAAAGTAAAAGATTTAGGAACAATTTCTGAACTCTATTTTGGAACATTGGAAAATCCTGATTCATATTATCCTCAACAGGAATTTCTTAGCTTGATTCAAGCTCTAGAATCTTATTGTCAAAAGAATCTAAATCCTAATATAAAGAAGATTGAAAAACCTGAAAATGAATATTTAGAAATGGTAGAGGCAATTATTAATCAAGTTCAAGAAGAAAACTATAAAGGATGGCTGAAAAGCAAATTAAAGAACAGCAATCATACCAGTTTAAGTGTAAAAATAATGAGCTTATTAAAGAGTGCAAGCCTTCAAGAAATTATTAAGCATCTTAAAAAATCTGAAAAAGCCTTCAATGTGTTTTTGGATGGTAAATCTAGAGATGATTTTGTTAACAAGATTGTAAAAATTAGAAATAACCTATCTCATGGTAGTGGATATAACGAAGATGTATACGGTAAAGATTTTCGCTTGCAAATTCAGAGGCTAAAGGTTCTTATTGAAATATTGCTGCTAAAGGAATTAGGCTTTGATAAAGAAACCGTTGGAACTCTACTTCTAAGGTCACGGGTAGGATTAAGAATATCTGAAAATGGGTGAAGATAACTACAAGTATATGCCAAGCTGTCTAACTAGTCGCTGCACCAGAACGTACCAGAGTTATCGGTGGGATGCGGAGGTTGTCTCCGGTCAGTGAGATTGATCGTTAGCCTGTTCCGTTTCCCAACCAGTGGAGGAAGGGGTTTCATCTTGCTTGGTTATGATGAAAGCAGAAGGCGAGTCAGTAAAGTTTATGCAATCTGTTATCGACATTGGCACACTGATTGTCCACACACCCGGAATTTGCGGCGGTCGTCCTCGGATTGCTAGCACCAGGGTTTCTGTTCAGCGGATTGCAGCTTGGTACAAGATGGGACTAAATGCAGAAGAAATTGTCGAGCGGATGGGTAATCTGACCTTGGCTCAAGTTTATGCAGCTTTGACCTATTACCATGCCAACCGAGAAGAAATTGAAGCTTACCTGAGTGCTGAAAAAGCAGACTACGAGCGACTTGCTGCCGAGATGGGTCAACTAGCATGAGTCTGATTCGCCTATTTATCGATGAAGATTCAATGGATCGGCAGTTTGTCAGAGCCTTAAGAGCGAGAGGGGTAGACGTTACAACTGTTGGAGAAATTGGTACAACTAGCTTCAGTGATGCAGACCAGTTGATTCTTGCAACTGAGCAGCAGCGAGTCTTGTATACGTTTAACGTTGGAGACTTCTGCCAGTTGCACAGCGTCTACATGGCTGAACGACGAACTCATACTGGAATTGTTATTTCATCACAAGAATACTCGGTGGGTGAGCAAATGCGACGAGTCTTAAAACTTATGGCAGCCAAATCCGCTGAAGAAATGGTGAACCAGTTAGTATTCTTGAGTGCCTACATTCCAAGTGACTGAATCTGCATTTGTAGTTAGTGTGCGCAGCTTAAGAACGTAGCTATTTGAAATATTTGATTGATTCACCCGATCAGTTCAACAAAACTCCACTGCCCCTAAAGCTTTGAGTGTGCCTTTCTGCGCTACAGTTAAACCTGTAACACCAGTGATGTTCATCCCCTCGTATAGCCGATCAGCTATCAGCGTTTTTTTGCACTCATCCGTTTTGACATCCCAAAGCTTGATCGTCTCATCTTGGCTGCCACTGGCGAGTACCAGACCATCCGGACTCCAAGCTATTGAGCGTACCCAACTGGTGTGACCTTGCAAAACTTTGAGACATTTCCCTTCAGCGACATCCCACAAGCGAACTGTTTGGTCAGCACTGCCACTAGCTAGGATACGACCATCCGCACTCCAAGCTACTGCCCATACTCCACTGGTATGACCGTGTAAAACTTTGAGACACGTACCGTCAGCAACGTCCCACAACTTCACCAAGGAGTCATTACTGCAAGTTGCAAGGATACGACCATCCGGACTCCAAGCTACTGAGCATACCCAGTCGGTGTGACCATGCAAAACTTTGAGACACGCACCGTCAGTGACATCCCACAAGCGAACTGTTTGGTCAGCACTGCCACTAGCGAGCGTCCGACCATCTGGACTAAAGCTGACTGAGGGGACCAAACTGCTGTGACCGTGCAAGATATGTAGAACTCTCGGATGCAACGTCTCTACACTAGAACGCACATTCCACAATCGCACCGAGGAATCATAACTTCCACTGGCGAGGGTACGACCATCCGGACTCCAAGCTACTGAGTGTACCCAGCTGTGTCCCTGCAACGCCAGTAGGCACCTACGTTGTGACACATCCCACAACCGTACTGAGGAATCATCACTGCCACTGACCAGGGTACGACCATCCGGAGTGAAGGTGACTGAGTATACCGTATTGCTGTGACCATGCAAGATATCTACAGGCGTTGCATCTGAAAGTTCTACACCGTTACGTACATCCCACAACCGAACTAGGGAGTCTAAACTGCCACTAGCCAGCGTCTTGCCATCTGGACTCCAAGCTACTGAGCGTACTCCATTGCTGTGACCCTGCAAAGCTCTTAAGGCTTCGCCGTCGCGCACATCCCACAACCGTACTGAGGCGTCATAACTTCCACTGACCACGGTACGACCATCGGGACTCCAAGCTACTGAGCGTACTCCACTGCTATGACCTTGCAAACCTCTTAGGCAAGTGCCAGAAGCCACATCCCACAACCGTACCGAGGAGTCATTACTTCCACTGGCGAGCGTCCGACCATCCGGACTCCAGGCTACTGAGCGTACCTCAGTGCTATGACCGTGCAAGATATGTACAGACGTTGCATCCTTTAGTTCTACACCAGAACGTACATCCCACAGCCGTACAGTGGAATCATGACTGCCACTCGCCAGCGTCTGTCCATCTGGACTCCAAGCTAGTGAGCGTACTCCACCGCTGTGACCGTGCAAAGCTCCTACGCAGTGGCCCGTTTTTGCATCCCACAGCCGAACCGAGGAGTCTTGAGAGCCACTCGCTAGGGTACGACCATCGGGACTAAACGTGACTGTCCATACCGAACCAGCATGACCGTGCCACGCTCTGAGGCACGCGCCGTCAGTAACATCCCACAACCGAACACTGGAGTCTTGAGAGCCACTCGCCAGGGTCTTGCCATCTGGGCTGAAGCTGACCGACCAGACTCCACTGGTGTGCTCCTGCAAAACTCTTACGCAACGGCCAGAAGCGACATCCCACAACCGCACACTGAAGTCATTACCGCTACTAGCCAGGGTACGACCATCCGGACTGAAGGCGATCGCCCATACCCAACCACAATGCCCTTTCAACGTCAACAATTGTTGACAATTTGTCACTTGCCATAAACGGATGATACCATCTACATCGCCCGTCGCTAACAGTTTGCCATCGGGGCTAAAGGTCACCGACAAAACACTGCTTAAGGTTTGGGCGAACACAGACTTAGCAAAAGCGGCGTTCTGGAAATTAACACCAGCCAAATTCACCCGCCGGAGATCTGCTTGCCAAATTGTCAGATTTGAAAAGTCGAAGGAAGCTAAATTAATTTTGAGTTGACTCGATAAATTAATTAGATTGCCGCCGCCATATCCAGCAGCGCCAGGAAATTCGGCTTGCAGTTTGACTAAAATGCGCTCCAGTTTAGCTTCGAGATTTTTCTTAAATTTTAAGGTCGTCAGGAGCCTGTCTGCAATCGGTTTTAAAATCAGGCGAATCTGAATTTCTCTGACATACTCCTTGGCTGTTGCTTTGATCAGAGCATGGCTAAGCAATAATCCGGGTTCTTCTGTGGTAATATCTTGACAAACTGACTCAATTATGTTTTCATTCACGTACTCCATCACCACAGGTTGTTGCGTGTAGCGGCAACACTGTTTTTCCAGCAGCGATCGCGCCCATAGACTTTCTAGAGCTTCCAACAAATTTCCCCGAGGCACTGTAGGTACCATGTCTGACTCTAGCTCAGCAATGGTCGTTCCTTCGCGATTAATCGCCAACCAGTACATGATGCTCTTCTCCAGAGGAGAGAGGCGCTCAAAATGCTGGTCTAGCAATCGCCGAATGCCATTGAAAACAAAAGTGTTCTGTTGCAAAAATACCTCAATATCCCCGTCAAAGAGGTCTTGAATTGAGGTAGCTACAATTTTTACTGCTAGAGGATTGTTGCTGTAGCGATCGCACAACTGCTGCTTTTGGGCATCACCACCCACCAGTCCTTTGGTATCGAGCAAAGCGATCGCTGCTTGAGGTGAACCATTCAAACGTAGGGAGCGCACTGGCAGTTTATCGCCCTCATTAACGGCAATCTCCGACGGTTTTTCCCGACTCGTGAGGATTAAGCAACTAGAGTGGGCGGTTTCTCCAATCAATTTGAGCAGTTCGCCATATCCTTCATAACCTGCGCGGAATTGTCCAGCCTCACCTGCCTCCAGAATAGTTTCCATGTTGTCCAAAATCAGCAGGCATCTTCTAGAGCGCAGGTAATAAATCAGCCGTGCTATCTCAGTAGAAGTTTCCCCAAAGTCAGACACAAAAGCGACCAGCTCACCCAGAAGCGTTTCTACGGGTGGGGCATGCAAGAGACTTCGCCAAATCACATACTCAAACTCATGCTGCACTTGTACTGCTACCTTGGCTGCAACAGCAGTTTTCCCAATCCCGCCCATGCCGAGCACCGCCACCAAGCGACAGCGCTGAACCGCAATCCATTGCTCTAATGTCGTCAATTCTTCAGTGCGCCCATAAAATAATGAGACATCAATTGCTTCTCCCCAGTCCTGGTGTTTGTTGGCAATCCTTGCAAATGCCAAATCATCTTTTGTTTGGGAACGAGCGGCAACATCCAGTTGTGCTATCTGTTCGCACTCCAGTGCCAACATCTGACACAGTTCTACAAAACTGGCACGGTCAACAGGTTTACCTGTCAGGAAATTGCTGACTGTGGCTAGAGACAGTCCTGCATCCTCAGCCAAAGCTCTTTGGCTGGGAAAGCCGTTACGCCTGACTGCTAATTTGGCTTGTTCAATGCACCCTTGATTAACCCTGAGCGATCTAGACATGGCTTTTATCTGATGGAAACCATACAGATTGAACTTTGGGAAATTTGAGAGCTTAAGTATTGACAAAACTTAATTTATATGTACTAAACTCTACTTTTGCTGAAAGACAGTTGCTCTGGGGAACTAACTGTTCTGCACTTTCTATGTAGGTGTCAGCAAAAACAACTTATGCACGTGTAGAATTGTCCGCCAAGTAAAAGACAGTATAACTCTGGCGGGAAGTCAGAATAACTCAGCGGTTCTCAGGCAGTAACTCAGTTAGCAGTAGAGTTTAATGATTTTTAGAGCTAAAGAACTTAATAGTTCAGCTTTGAAGAACAATCAATTGGTAAAAGTTATTTTTCCTATCGTAGGAGTAACCTTTCTTAACATTAGCACTCACAGACAATTGGGGTAATAGCTAATCGTTACACTCCCACAGTTTAGAGAAATACGATTGTTAACGCCTGAAACAATTTATGGAGGTAGTATATGGCTGCAATGGTAGTCTATTCACATGTAAATTTCACTGGAGATGAATCAGAGGTCCAGACCCATGATCGCCCTCACGTTGGAGGTTTTTGGAATGACAAAATCTCATCAATCAGAATAATGGGTGGTAGATGGCAGTTTTTTGAGCACGCCAACTTTGGAGGTAACAGTTGGGAGCTTGGAATAGGCGAATACCCTAATGTTGCAAATGTTGGTATCCCACACGATAGCATCTCATCGTTTAGAGTGATTGAGGGCTGATTAATATAGCAGTTTTCATCGTTTTCATCTGGCTGAGGTACACCCAATTGTAGGGGCGAACGGTTGTTTGCCTTTCCAACGTATCTCACTGACTTGCAAAGCGCTATAACTTGAACTTTGGACAAAAAGAAGCTAGAGCGTCGGTACAGTAATCTCAAAAACCCGGTTTCTTCGAGTTTGCTCAACGGAAAATCAATCTTTTCGATGACAGAAACCGGGTTTTTATGTATCGGCGCTCTAGTTGATCGCGCCAAAAATTGCGGCTGACATGAATTCGCTAACAGAATCACAATATTCGCGAACTCACTTATTTTGTCCAAAGCCCAAAAATGCGCGAACCCAGACATAGAGTTAGCCTACCGCCAGAGAATGAACCAGATGTAGAGTATGGTTACAAACCGCAAGTTCATTGAAAAGCTCCAAGATTTTCACAAATATGGCGCGTTTCACGATTTTGGTTTGGGTTGGCTTTAAGATAGTCCTCTAACCAGCGACAACCGCGCACTTCTAAATCATCGAGATTTAAGTTCCATACAGTAATTTTTCCATCGTCACTGCCAAAGAAAAAGGTCTGCCCATCATGGCTGAACGTAACACTATTTATAGGGCTGGAATGTAGAGTGCGATCAGTCAGTTCTTGACCATCTAAACGCCAGAGGTTTATATAGCTGTCCCGACTAACCGAAGCCAGAATTTGACCGTCGGGGCTGAAACTGACATCACTCGTTGTACCACGGTGACCCCGAAGTGTTTTAGGTACCTGACCATCCAAACTCCAGAGTTTAACTGTAGCATCCTGACTAGCAGAAGCTAGGGTTTTGCTGTCTGGGTTAAAACTGACACTCGTAACAACATCATCATGCTGACCTAATGTTTTCGCTTTCCAAGTTTCCAAATTCCAGAGTTTGATAGTTCTGTCCGCGCTAGCTGAGGCTAGCATTTTACGATCGGGACTAAAACTGAGGCTTATTACCTTGCCATTATGTCCAGTCAAAGTCTTCAGTAGCTGTCCATCAACATTCCAAAGTTTAATTGTGTTATCTTCACTACCAGAGGCTAGGGTTTTGCCATCTGGGCTGAATATGACACTTGTTACGGCTGCGCCATGCAGGCGTAGCGTTTTGGATGTCCGACCATCTAAGTACCAAAGTTTGATGGTTTTATCTTCACTTGCTGAAGCCAATACTCTGCTGTCAGGACTAAAACTAAGGCTTTTTACCGTGCCACTATGTCCAGTCAAAGTCCTCTGTAACTGTCCATTGGCATTCCAGAGTTTAATGGTGTTGTCCTCACTGGCAGAGGCGATAATTTTACCATCACCACTGCAAGTGATATCGGTGATAGCACCATCATGCCCAGAAATGATTTGCAGTGATTCGCCCTCTGGACGCCAGAGGGTAATCGAGTTGTTTCCGCTCGCCAACGCTAAAGTTTTGCCGTCGGGGCTAAAGCGGACGCTGTAGATTCGATCATCTTGTAGAGGAAAGTCTTGCGGTTTGTAATCATTCAAGCTCCATAATTTAATAACGCCTTTCTGATCGCTAGAAGCCATAGTTTTGTTATCTGGGCTGAAACTGACACTTAGCACAGCACGCTTGTGCTCCGAAAGAGTCTTCGGTTCCTGACCATCTGTGCTCCAGAGTTTGATGGTTTTGTCGTTACTGGCAGAGGCGATAGTTTTACCATCTGGACTGAAGGTGACACTTGTTACAGCTTGAGTATGTCCTGTCAAAGTTTTGAGTACCTGACCATTTGTGCTCCAGAGTTTGATGGTGTTGTCCTGGCTGCTAGAGGCGATAGTTTTGCCATCTGGGCTGAAGGTAACGCTTGTTACACCTTGAGTATGCCCTGCTAACGTTTTGAGTACCCGACCATCTGTGCTCCAGAGTTTGATAGTTTTGTCCTCACTGGCAGAGGCGATAGTTTTACCATCAGGGCTGAAGGTGACACTTGTTGCACCTTGAGTATGTCCTGTCAAAGTTTTGAGTACCTGACCATTTATGCTCCAGAGTTTGATAGTTTTGTCCTCACTGGCAGAGGCGATAGTTTTGCCATCAGGGCTGAAGGTGACACTTGTCACAGCTTGAGGTTGCTCTGTAAAAGTTTGGAGTACCCGACCATCTACACTCCACAGTTTGATGGTTTTGTCCCTCTTTGACGCTGAGACAAGCATCTGACCATCTGGGCTAAAACTAACGCTTGTCACATCTCGACTATGCCCGAATAAATGGTTATGTTCTTTTATTCTATAGATTCTGGTTTGCAGAGATTTCGCTAATCCATATCTAACCTGGGAATTGGGGGGGAATAGTTTTAGGAGAGGATGCTTTAAATTTTGTGCTGTTCGGATACCATAACTTAGTGATTCTAGTTCGCGGTAGGAGACCCATAATCCTTCCGAGACTCGCCTATCTGCCTCAATCTGTCTGATTTGAGCATTGCGCTGACCAGTTAAAGCTGCAACACTCAAACCACTTCCCAGCATCACCGCGATCGCAATAGTCCAACGCAAGCGAGTATTCCTTTGTTTTCGCCTGACGCTACGCTGCACAAACTCTGCTTCTGCCTGATTCAACCAGTAGTCACTGGACTTAAGTTTCTCATTCAAGACTGCGAGGTAAGGATCGTCATTCCAAAGATAATTTACTGATTTTTCTCTCGGATGTTTTTGGGTATTCTTTATTGACTTAATCTTGCTTTTATTAAACCAGTTTTCAATAAAATCAAATTTCTGCTCAATGCAATTGAGCAGAGATTCAGCCCGAGCTGAAAAACTTGATAGTTGCTCGTTGTTTTTGACACTTTTCCACTCCAAAGCAGCAGGGGTTAAACGGCGTTGTAGTTCCAGGTTTTTCTCCGCGTTGACCCATTCGCGCAACCTATGCCACCCGCATATCAGAGCATCATGGGCAGGTTCCACGTAAAGTTTATCTTCCGCATCTGCCCCACTAATCAGCAAGCGAGCATCACAAAAGTGCTTAACGACTTCCTCGACCCGCTTGTTTTCTGGTTCTGGGTACTCGAGTTCAATTTCTGATACCCGACGGCGAGCGACTTCACCGCCACCAAAAGCAACCATCCGTAACATCACATGAGGTACAGTTTGCTTATAAGCTGAGTTAAGCTCCACCAATGCCTTGTATTCCTGCTCAGCTCGTTGGGTCAGGGATTGGATGACTCCTCCCAATTCTTCATAATCAGCTTGGGTAAGAGCGCGGTCAATGGTTATATTTCGATTGTTAGCCTCCCATTGTCGCTTTAAATACTTTAAGTAAAGTTCACTTAAGGCAAAGGACAGTAACGGCAGTGCCCCTGGCATATCAGCCACTTCGTCTATCAATTGGTCTACCAAACTGTGGGGTTGAAAATACATAACCCTTGTTTCTGCTGGTTTCTCAATTGCTTCCCGCAATTCTGCTCTCGTCATGGCAGACACGATAAATCGTCCTTTTTGCCAATTATTCTTTAGGGCAGTATTTTCTAACTTAATGGTTGTTGGGAGCAACTTTAAAACAAGGTCTCTTAACTGCGGTTCAAAGTCGGAGCGTAATGTCAAAACTACCCGTAATTGCTGAGGATGGGTAATAATTGCCTTTGCAATTTCGTTTAGAAATGCCTTGCGTTCTTCCTCATCGTCACAAAGGGTCACAAGTTCTTCACTCTGGTCAATGAATAACAGTAGCTTTGAGTTGTAATTGTGACTTACCCAAGTAGTAATAATATCAGCGAGAGTATGCTGCCGATTCACCTCTGGTAGATTAGCATGAGCAAGTGCATAGTTCAAAGCCAAGAATGGCGACACCCCAGGGCGAATGGTAGGTAGAATGCTCCACTGCTGATGGGATTGCTGCTGATTTGTTGATTTCAATAGAGGAATTAATCCCGCTTTCACTAAGCTAGACTTACCAGAACCGGAAGCACCCAGCACCACAGTCAGGGGATTGGTAGCAACGAAATTGTGCAGTTTTTTGACTAACTCTGTTCTACCGAAAAACAGATCGCTGTGTTTTTCGTCAAAAGGCTGTAAACCTCGGTAGGGGTTTTTCGACTCGTCTAAAGGCGGTGCTGGTGGTAAGTTTAATGGATGCCCTGGTGTGAGAAAGACATACTCGCCTTTATCGTGCTTTGTCAAAGACCAAATACCAGGGGTTTGCTTTTGGCGATATGCTTCAGTGGCAGGTTCAACTCGGTCACGTATATATAAGTACAGTTCCGTAGCAGTAATGACCCCGTCTCCAGAGGATTTGCCATGAGTCGCTGGAGGATAGATATCAGCAGCACCTGTGAGCGCTTCAAACAATGCGGTAGCAAACGGAGAATGATTACCAATTCGACCGCGTTGAGTATTGAGATGCAACGCATCTAAAGCTTTTTGGTCAGCCGCCGCAGAGGTAATCACCTGCCAAGCGGGATCGCAGATAAAGCGATCGTAACGTTCTCGGTGGAGTACCTTGGGTGGTGACATGACATTTCTGGTAAATGACCAGCGAAACGCACCAGCAAAACAGCAGTCAAAGATACCCAGGAAATGACGACAATTCAAATGAGTCAAACATTCGTGTACCTGAGTCATCGGTAGGTAGGTGTTGATGTCTCCCGCCTTGGCATCCTGTGGGATTAAATAACCTTGCGGACCATCATCACTATTCAGGGCTATCCCGTGACCTGCAAAGTAAAATAGGAGGCGAGCATCTGACTTAACCTCTTGTGGCAGAGTTTTTTCCAGCAGATGATTTAGGTTGTTCAGGGTTGCATCTTCGTCCAAGTAAACCCACACTTGGTATTTATGTTTTTCTTGGAGAATTTCTACCAGTTTTTTGGCGTCATTGATAGCAGTTTGGAGAGGAGAAATACCGTTTTTATAATTGTTAATACCAATGACGAACGCCAAATTGTGTGAAAAATCTGGCATGATACAACCCCTATCTTAGTTATTTTTTATTATTATTTATTTGGGAAAAATAAGGTCTTTGCATCTTCATTGCAAATTGAATTAGCTGCAAGATTTCACGTTTATTAAAAACATTTATATGAAATAGTTTTCATTTTTAATTAATTTTAAACAATTCTTAGAGGAATTTATTAATCCACAAACATTTGTATGCTGACATCTTGCACCAGTTCCATTATTGCAATTGTTGTAGGGTGGGCACTGCTGACCATACGCTCAAAACCTGATTTTTGCGTTATGAGCAGTGCCCACCTTACGCTTAGTGAGAATGGTGCAAGATCTGAGTATGTATAGGCGAGTTTTTCTTGCAAAAAGGACGAATGATTGAGAGAGACACCGCCTTTTTAGCCTTTCCAGGCACATTTGTGCGGTAGTTCATGATTACTCAGGATAAGCGCATTTAAATTACCCTTGACAAAAACTTTAGTTAATGAATCAACTGAATATGTTGTACCATTCTCAACAAGACCAGAAAAACCTGGTTTATTGAAAATGAGGACACTACAAAAGCTTTATTTGCCGTTCAGAAACCTGGTTTTTGACCAAGGTGCAAGATCTGAGTCAACAAAAGACTTCGGATTTATCGTTTGATTGATTTTCCAACAATAAAAGCGAGAAAGCGATCTCCTAAATATTGTTAACAGGAAAGTATTAATTGCATTAGGGACTTCCAACTAAAAAAATAATCAATCGTTTTGGGAAGCAGGGGGAGCAGGGGAAGATGAGGGAGCAGGGGGAGAAGAAATTGGATAGTGACATTCGATGCAGGAATTGAGTAATTTAATTCTTGGACGTCCCTTAATGCTTTCCAAAAAATAAATTATCCATTTTGTAGGATAGGTTAGATACCCATCCCACAAGAAAAAGTTGGATATTTTTTAATCGTTGAAGTCTCTTAATTTAGATTTTATTGACACTGATCGCTTATTCTTGAGAAGATGCGGTTACTTTCCATCATTACTTTGGCTACCCTGGTTTGGCGGTACCGTTTTGTCTGTATTTGGACGAATTATAGTTCTAGGATCTAAAGGAGTCTCAGGATAATTCTCTTTATTACCGCTTTCTTGAGAAGTTTTCTTGTTTGGCATGATTTTACTCCTTTTCTATCAGTAATTGTCTTTTATCCGTTTCTATTCTTTTATAGGTGCCTCAGTTTGAAGCTTATGCAGTTGCTCATTTTAAGCAAGACTATATTAAATTGAAAAGCTATTTAAGGTGGACAATCTTATCATAACTAGGTCGGCACGAAAAAACACAACTATGTAACGAGATGTCACATCTCTAGATTCGGCTTGTAGTAGCGCTTTAGCGCTTTAGCACTACTACAAACCAGTGATGATTATTTACCCCGAGTTACTTACACATTGCCCAGGGTTTAGCATAAGCCGGATAGTAGAGATATCAGCTATGTGCTTAATTTGACGAAAATTTGAATTTGAGTTTGGCTTTTCCTCTGAGTGCTCAGTCATATTTATTATTACAATTTATTTCCCTCCAATGAAACATTTGCCTTACCAGGGTTTAAGAGATGGATTCAAGTGCTTTGGCAACCGCCTCTAAGCCAGCTGGATGAGTAAAGTAGCTAAGGTGGTCGCAGGCAACATCTGGTAATATTTTGGGTTGAGGTGAGCGGTTGTAGTTCACACTTTTAATGCTATCTAGAGTGACCGCAATATCGTTAGGTTGCTTAAAAAATACCAAATTGATTACACTATCGACAGCTTTCCCAAATAGTTTCTGCATGAGTTTTTGCAGGAGAATAGTTTGCTTTTCGATGTCCTTTTGTGATGCTGTAGATGTTAATGACCTGTCACCAGCAATAATCGTGTAAGGAACATGAGGATCTGGATTTTTTGCTATTTCTTGCAGAAAATCACAGTTTGGTTGCATTTGTTCTAGAGAATTGTCGTTTGACTCCAAAAGTTCTACTAATTGCGCTAAAATTTTCACAGGCCAAACAACAGTTGAAAGTTGATTCAACGCCATCCCAAGAAGTGCAAAAGCTAAATCTTGTACCTTAGGCCAAGGGGAACCGGCATTTGGTGTACCTAACATTATTAAATGTTGAACAATTTGATTTCCACCTTCACGCTCAATAAACCAACGTGAAACTAAACCACCCATTGAGTGGGCGATAATATGCAATTCTTTGCCGTGGTTTGAGCCCAAATCAACTGCTTCTAAGCGTTGACGTAATAATTGGGCATTTTCCTGAATGGTAGTGTTGAGATTTTCATAGTCGAAAGTCAGCACTAAATCATATAATTCTTTAATTGATTGTCCCCCGATGTTCGCCGTTTGAACACTACCAACTAGGCTTTCAGTGTCACCAATAATACCATGAATGTAGAGTAAAATTCTCTTAGATTGGGCAACTTTTGCTTTGATATTTTCTAGCTTTTTGATCTCTGGATTAGCAATAAGTTTGCCATCTGTCCCAATATCAGCTATGGCTAAAATTGGGTATTCAAAGGGAGCACCTAATGGTTGAGTGACCAGTTTTTGGAATAAAATTTTGATTGAGCCAGATGCACTACGGCTACTATTTGTTGGGCTCGGTAAACTCTCTAAGCGAATTTCTGTCTTGCCATCTTCTGTTTTTAATCCTCGACCTAAAGGGAGATAAAACTCACCGTCGTAAGCTAACGGTACAATATGTTCCTTTTCTTCCAAGGTTGTATTTACTAATAATTTTAGCGGTGTTTCTGGTGTAACAGATGCGTGATTTTCTACTTCCGTTAACTCTAAAACACTCAGTCCTGGGTCGCTACCTCGACTAGTAGTAAATTGGAAAGGTTGGGATACCGTTGGGTCTTGCACCAAGATAGGTGGTAAAACTGGATTAGCCACATCTCTGGTGATTTGTGGGACGGTAGTTAGGTTTGCGTTTGCCTGTAAACTAGGATGGGGCTGTAGTTCCACTACTTCATCAAGTAAGGTGGTGCTTTCACCTTGCTTAATCTGTTTAGTATCTTGTGGACGCACGTAAGTCAGTGTAACTTGCTTGGTCATCCAATCATCATAATTTCCCCCAGAATTATTCTTGAATTGACGGGAATTTACTTGCTCCATCAATCTATCTAGAATACCTAGCGAACCGACAGAACGAGTTGGGGATGGTGGAGGGTTCAATCCATCTTGCTTCAGTATGCTAGCATCAAACTCGGAAGTGCTGACAATTAATTTCAATATATCTTTGTACTCAGTAATTCCCTGCTTTAAGTATTCTACAGGGATAAAAACAGGCAAATCTTCCGTGCTACGTGTTGAGCCTGCTCCTGAGCCTTTTGGTGTTAATTGAAAACTACTCTCTTCTGAAAAAAAAGGTATACTTACTTCGTAATTTTCTGACAGGACTAGGACATTACAATACAGTGTTTTTCTGCTGTGATTTGTTAGTTTAATTTTCAAGGTAATTGGTTTCCAATGTTCACCAGTGTCTTCATCCCAATAATTTTCATCATAGGTGTACTCTAAACGCATATCTGATATGGATGAAGATGAATCTTTCCCTTCCACAACAAGAATTTCTATTTCCACATCTTCATAGCTAATTTTACTTGTGGCTAGGTTTTTTAGTTCAAGGATATTATTCCAACGGGCGATGGATTCTAAACGTAGAATAGCATCCCTTGCCACTTCCGGCGTGTACCCATTTTGGTCTGGTTTTTCCGGTACGGGAGCAATTAGAGGACGCTTATCATGTTGAGTAATCCAGTATTGACTATTGCGGGCAAACAAGAAATAATCCGCATCTTTTGCTTCTTCAACTTGCTGAACAAACAAAGATGGTTTGTCTCCAAAACTTGCTGTTTTCAATGCTTGAATTGCCAGTTCAATACCTTTTTCTTCACTAACTTCTCCGTGAATATTTACCTTTAATGGTTCGATTGGTAAACTGGTGACAACTGCCCAATAAGTCTCATTTTCCGATAATTTATCACTGCCTTCTGTTATTTCCACTTTGCTAATTTGTGGTAGCACCTGAGTGACTTTTGCTACTGCTAGCTTATTGGACATTTGGCGCAAAGACTCTGTTGTACTTCCAGCAGGGAAAATGGTTAATAAAGTATTTCCTCCTGCATTTGGTTTGGGAATACCATGCAAAGCACCGCCTTGAATTATCCAATTGTTATATTTCTGCTTGTTAAATGCCAGAGTAAAGTAGGGAGGACGTTCACTAATAGCACCACCTAAAAATAGTTGGTTTAAATCATCCTTGAAAACAGCTTCTACTTGCGGAGATTGTCCCTTTTGAGCTTTGCCATTGACTAAAGCATTAACATTTCTCAGTAAATCTTGGTATGTCAAATTTCCATTAGTTTTTTGTAATGTTTCTAACAGGAAATAAGAAAAAACTCCTCTTTTTTTACCATCTTTATCTCTAAATTCTTCTGCTACTTGGTCGGCTCGACAAGCAGCAAGGGAAATGTGCCTTGCTTTTAACCACTCAACACGTGTCGTCTGATTACTTAACAACTGGTTTAATGCAGGTTGGTCTTGAGCAAAAATAAAGCTGTCTAAAGTTCGCTGTTTTGCATTTATCGCTGCCTGACGCACTGTCACTTCTGGGTCTCTTGTTCCCGTAGCAGAGTGACAGCAATCCATGATAACCATCATATGTGGATTTTTCTGCGCCACTTTGGAGATTAAATACCCCAATTCCTTGTCAGCTAAATCCGAAACATTTTCTGTACGACTATCATAGCAGACTATAGTTTCGTGTTGGCGGTCTTGTTCAATATCCCAAAACTCTGGAGGAGTTGTTTCATAAGAACCATGACCTGCGTAGTAAAATAGTGCTACATCATCATTGTTAGCTTTGCATAAGTGGTGCTGAAAACCATTAATAATCGCCTCACGAGTTGCATCTTGATTTTTGAGTATCAAAATTTTAACTTCCCACTTGCCATCTTGAGCAACTCTCTCTTGTAGATATGCTTCTACAGCATCAATATCGTTTACGCAACCGCTTAAGGAACCAACTCTTGAAGCAGGATGATATTTGTCAATAGCAACTAGCAAAGCGTAAATATTTTTAGTCATGGGTATTTTACCTCATTAGCTTTTTTCGACAGCAGCTCTCGCTTAGGTACTGTACGCTTTGTAATTCCACCCCTAACCCCCTACACAACACTCTACAAATGCAGTTAAGGAAAACTTAGAGACGGAGTTCGTGAGTCAGCAAAAAAGCCATACTTCACTAAAGTTATATAGGTGACACTAAATTTGACTTATGCAATGAAGGAACCCGCACCCCAATACTGCAAGGGATAGAGCCAAGAAATAAATTTCGCAGTTTTTAGCTAAAGTCAGATTTATCTGACTGTATATGGTTTTTAACCCGTTTTAACGGGTTTAAGCTTTCAGCCCGAATTTGAATTCAGGGCAAATCCTACGCAGTATTGACTCGCACCCTATCTATATTGTGCCTGGTACATAATCTTCATTATTGCCACCACCTCGCTCTCCTACAGAATTCGATAATTTTATTAACTCGTCAACTAAAGAGCTAATGACAACAACTGCTCCTCCACCTGCTGCTATAACTTGATTAATTCTTGAAAAGACGGTAATTAATTTTGCAAAAATTCCAATAAAGATATTAAACTTTTCTAATTGCTCAATGACTTCTTGTAAATCGATTATTGTTTTTTGTAAAACTTTTGACGCTTCACTGTTCTTTAAGTCAGTAGTTATAGTTTTAATAGCCAGATTTGCTGCTCTATTAGCTTCATTTAAAAGCTTGGCTTCTTCATTAGAAATAAATGTATTTTGGTTGTTATCTATGATATCTAAATCAAGTAATTTTATTCTTTGATTTGTTGATTTGTTTACTAGCTCAACAGTTTTCTTTGTTAAGAAAAGTAAATCTTGTTTTGTCAAAAATTCATTAGACATTTGTAAATCTCCTATATTTTTATATCACTCTCTTTTTCTAAATCATTCTGCAAAATTTTTAATTTCTGAGAATAATGGCTCAAAATTTCTTGAGCTTTTCTCATTTGTTGCTCATTTATGTCCAATTTTGTATTTTGTTTGCTTTTTTCTAAATCACTTTCTCTACCTGCGAAAACACTTTGACATAGTTCTTTTACTTCTTCTTGACCAATTGCATTTTCTCCTTTCCCTAAAAACTCATTTTTTAGCTGATTATGAGCTTGAGCCGTTGCTTGAAGCACACTAATATAATTTTGAGCATTATCATTTTTTTCTTGAACTATTTCCATCGCCTTGTTGTAATCTTTTTCGACTTCTAAAGCAGTAGATATTGGCAAGCCATTTGATTGTCTAATATTGGAAAAATAAGTTTTATAGTAACTGTTAATTTGGGATTTCTCAATCTCAAGTATTCCCTCAATATAACCGTCTTGAGCTAATTTGATTAAACCTTCACTAGGCGGCTGTTTCTCATCAAAAGTAGGATTTCCTGTAATATAGGCTTGTAAAGATTCATTACCACATAAAATGGCTTTTTTAAGACCTCTTCCTCTTTTTTCTTTTGAGAATGTATTAACTAAAATTCGGAAAATACTAGTTCCAGCTTCAACAGTGGGTTTAGGAAATACAAAAGTTCCTACCTTTAAATTTACTAATGCAGTTTGAAGATTATCAATATTTTCATTAAAAGAAACTGTCCGACCACTGGCTACTTGACCAAGTCTTTTCATATATTGAAGTAATAGATCATTAGCGTCTTTTACTCTACTGACATTGGGTTTATTGTCAGTATTACATCCCTCTAATGTATCTTCGCGTATATCTGGCCCTTCAAGAGTCGTTAAAATAATGTAGTGAGTTCTTCTTAAACAAGATTCATAAATATCTTGTGCCAAAGTATCAGAATAATTTTTAATGTTAGTCTGATGCTCATTGACAAAATTTTCAACAGATTTAAAATCTGAGCCACAACTATTTAATAAAATTGTTATCGGTACCCACAGAAGAAATAAATTTAATCGATAATGGAATTTCTCTTTCATATGAGTGCTGTCATGTTAACTATAGAGCCTTAAAACCTTAGTTTATCGTTCAAAAACCTAGTTTTTTTGGTCTTTTTGACAATGGTGCAAGATATCAGGAACGCGTCGTTGCATGAATTCATTTCTCCTGAATTCATGCAAAACGAAAATAGAACCCAACCGTCTAGCAACATACCCTAGAAAAGCGGTAGCTTGTGATACCATCACAGTTTGTTCTCTTTTCTAAAGGTAGTCTTGTTTTTGGGATGAGAGCATATTGTACGAACTTATCTCTACAAATTTATTAAAATCTACTGCTACCTGAGTTACTGACTGACTTGTTCTGACTTGTTCTGACTTGTGAGTGACTTTTACTTGGTTTCCGGTATGAGTCCGCGTAGGCGGACAAGCTTTTGTGTAGCTGCTACTTCCAAGCGCTTTAGCTTGAGAGGGTCGAAAATTTAGTAAGATATCTAGGTGCTGTTGAAATTATTGCAGAGACCAATTTTATGCGATCAGCAAGCACCGAGCATCAGCAAGAGAACCAAACGCCACTCTATCAAGACAAAAATCTGCTCATCATTTTTGCAGTTTCTCTCATCACCTTTCTCGTACTTGCTAGCGTCCCTCCGGCTTTTCCCAAGATTATCCAGGCGTTAAACGTACCTCCACAAAAGATTGGTTTATTAATCTCAGTCTTCTCCCTTCCATCTCTTGTATTAGGACCTGTGGTTGGAGTGCTTGCCGATCGCTTTGGCAGAAAGAAAATTCTTGTTCCTTCTCTGGTATTGTTTGGAATTGCTGGCACAGCTTGCGCCTTTGCCCGTGACTTTAACGTTTTGCTGTTTTTCTGTTTTCTTCAGGGAATTGGTGGTGCTTCTTTGCATTCTCTCACCATTGCACTCATCAGCGATTTGTATTCAGGAACGAGACGCACGACTGCGATTGGTTACAACACCAGTATCATCAATGCCAGCACAGCAACTTATTCCATTATTGGCGGCGCACTAGCAGTTTTGGGCTGGCATTATCCCTTTTTTCTATCCTTAGCAGCTATCCCAGTAGCACTCCTGGTGTGGTTTGGACTCAAAAATCCTGAATCGGCAAGAGAAAAACCTCCCAAAGTGGATTGGCTTTATGCCTTAAAAACCCTTAAAAATCCCCAACTTGCAGCACTTTTCATTGCCAGCACCGCTCAATTCATGCTCCTCTATGGAGCCTTTAGAACTTATTTACCACTTTTGATAGCACATTTATTTCAATCATCCAGTTTCGTCATTGGACTGATACTTGCTAGCATACCTATGGCAATTGCGATCGCAGCTTCACAGGTAGGAAGACTGGCAAGACGGTTTCCAGAAACAACTTTAATTAAAGCATCTTTTGTTTTCTATGCTGTAGCTCTATTGAGCGTGCCATTTGTATCCAATCTTTGGTCACTCTTAATCCAAACCGTGATGTTTGGAATTGGCTTTGGGATTTGTTCCCCCATTATCCTATCACTCGTGGCGGCGCGAGCATCCAAGGAGTATTTGGCTACGGTCATTTCGGTCAACGGGGCATTTTGCAATTTAGGACGAATACTAGGACCGGTGCTGATGGGAATTGCCTTTGGCATTGGCGGAATCAGTGGCGTGTTTTATGCGGGTGCTGGGATTGCCATTGCAACTCTTCTTATTTTTAAGTATTTTCGCTCTTGCTTATGTGCGTGATTTGGGCTAAACATTTTGCATTGCCAATGACATCACATCGAACCCATGACAACACCCCAGAAATAATCCTCGAATGGTTCCTCATCCAGGTCAATATGATATTTTCTCGCCCAAGAGTAGACATCCAAGCTGATGCGTCCCCTTTCTTTGTCTAACCAATCACCCCCTTGAATCGAAATATTTCCAAGTAAGGTAATCCAGTGATTCGGGTAAGGTAAAAGGGGTTTGTTGCCAGTGCCTAGTAAACCTGCGGCGGTGATCAAAGCGAAAACCACACCACCAGAGGCAATAACTGCTGCAGCTTCATTCAAAACGTCGAATTCGCCGTATAGGTAAGTAGGAATGTGCTTTACTTTGCGATAACCTAGTACTTCCTGTGTCCAGCCTTTCATCTCCCAGGATTTGGTCATACCTGCCAAATTTCTCAGTATATCCGGACCGTCTGGTTCAACAGAAAAAAGTAGGTTTTCTGAATCCCGTAGCGTTGCCAAAATCATCCAATCGGCTTGCCCCATTCGTAGTCTGCCTCGGCTTTGACGCAACCTATACAACGTTTCAATGCGTCTGGTTTGCCCTTGAAAACTACCAGTTTCAAACAAACTCCGGCAAATTTGCACATAGCGCAGCGGCTGTTTGCGAACTAACTCAAATAAAATTGATGCAGGACCGCAAAATGGTTGTTGACCTTGGTTGACTTGAAACGGGTCAAGAAGGCGCATTTTTATCTCTGCCAGCACTTGGTTTTTATCTAAACTCGACCAAACACTGGGCGCGTTGGATTTCTCAAAGTCTGCTAGTGCAGAGGCGACAGATGGATCTAATGTTGGGGAATTCATGGATTGAGTAGATGGGTAGAAATAAAAGTACGTGAGTTCGACAGGGTTAAAAAAACACAAAAAAAAGCGCTCGACTGTATTTAAACTAGTGGTTCATGGCATTAATTCTGATGGGTTACAAGATCCCCGACTTCTTAAAGAAGTCGGGGATCTCACTTTTACGACATATCAAAACTAATGAAACAAACCACTAGAAATACGCATGGTGTCTGGTGCGATGCAAGGGAATTCATCGCAAACCAGCCATTTGCTGTTCATGTGCGGACAGCATCATCTGCGCCGACTCTAGGTAGGCGTCATCACCCGTCAGCAACGCGAACATCGCGACCGCGACAGGGCAGGCGCAATACAGTTCGACAATGTGATCGTGCATCCGAGGCCACACCCGACCTCCAGCGTCCTGGTACCGTTGAAGCAGATGAGCAAGGGCAGACTCACCGAAAATGGCGTAGTACGCGGCAAAGTCCGTCGCTGGATCGGCAACCTCGGCTTCTGTCCAGTCCAGCAGTCCGGTTACCCGATGGTCCTGGTCAACCAATATGTGCCCTGGGTGCAGGTCGCCGTGGATCAGTGCTGAGTGCTTGGGCCAGTATGTGTCGTCGGCGAGCCAGTTCTGCCACCTCTGCCAGATCAACTCCGAGACTCCCAGCAGAGGTTTCGCCTTATCCATCTTCTTGGCGAACGACTGCCGAACCTCGGTAGGCTGCAGCACCCGGACGCCAGCTTCGGACGCCGCATCGTGGTCAATCGCGTGCAGAGCCGCGATCGCAAGAGCCAACGAATCAACGAAGGCGACGGGGGGCGACTGCTGGTCGATGTACCAATCGTAATTCTTGGCTACCGGATTCACGGTAGCGGCAGGAGTACCGGCAAGTCTGGGGTAGGCGATCAGCTCTTCTGTGTTCACTCGCCATTCCGGCACGGCGACTCGGAGGTGCTTGCGCAGCAGATCCAGCACTCGGTTTTCGTTGACTGCCCTTTCGATGACGTCGGGTCGCCTGGGTGCTCGTAACACCCATGGAATGCCGTCTTCGTCAGTGGCAAACGCAACGAGGAAATCGACTCCTGATGCGTTGATTTCTACATTTTCGGCGTTCAGTCGAAGACCGTGCTTTTGGGCGACAGCCAGGAATTCCGCAGTGCTGTTGATCATTATCGGCTTCATGGGAGATGAATCTTTGGAGATCGAACTCATGCCAAAAGTAACTGGCAGAGGTTACTAATTGCTAATTGTTAAGTGAACGATTAACCATAAGCCATTAGTCCTCTTACCCGCTATTTATTTATACCCATCTACCTTTATCAATTACAGAATTTTTCGACGCAGCGAGCAAACATCTCTACACCCATCGGCAAGACGGTTTCATCAAAATCAAACCGGGGATGATGATGAGGATACGCCAAGCCTTTTTCAGGATTAGCGGAACCAAGGAAGAAATAGCAACCAGGAACTTCTTGCAAGAAGTAAGACATATCCTCGCCGCCCATTGTTTGGCATTCAGGAACCACACCCACAGGGGTTTCCACGACTTCTTGCGCTACTGAGCGTACCAGCTCGGCTATGGTAGCATCATTAATTACTGGTGGGTAAAGTGACCAATAATCCAAGTCATACCTTGCGCTATGACTTTGACAGATTCCTGCAATAATTTGCTCGACTCGCTGTTGGAACAAGCCTTTCAATTCTGGATTAAAATAGCGTACTGTACCACGCATCCAAGCTGTATCAGCAATCACGTTTTCTGCTGTTCCAGCATGCAATTCACCGACTGTCACCACTGCTGAATCAATCGGATTGACATTACGAGCAACAATGGTTTGCAGGGCATTGATAATTTGTGCAGCAACCACAATCGAATCAATGGTTTGATGAGGCATCGCACCGTGCCCGCCTTTGCCCAACACTGTGCATCGGAATAATTCTACAGCTGCCATCAATGCACCAGCGCGGACACCTATCGTCCCTAAAGGCAAATTATTCCAAAGGTGCAAACCGATAATTGCGTCAACATCGGGGTTTTTCAACACCCCGGCTTCTATCATCGGCTTTGCGCCTCCTGGTCCTTCTTCCGCTGGCTGAAAGATAATTTTGACAGTACCACCAAAAGTGTCTCGATGTTGGTGGAGATAGTATGCTGTTCCTAGGGCGATCGCTGTATGTCCGTCATGTCCACAAGCGTGCATGACTCCATCGTGTTGTGAGCAGTAGGGTACCTCGTTGAGTTCTTGAATAGGCAAAGCATCCATATCTGCCCGAATCGCCAACACTTTTTGAGTGCTGTTGTTACCATGAATGGTGGCGACAATGCCAGTTTCGGCAATGCCAGTTTGATGCTCAATTCCCCATTCTTGCAATTTCTGCGAGACAAACTGGGCGGTTAGTTTTTCTTGGAAACCCAATTCTGGTTTTTGATGCAACCCCCGTCGCCACTCCACAAGTTGTGGTTGCAGTGAACGGATGGAGAGTCGGACGCGAGATAAATCAACAGAAGAGGGATTTGGGAATGTAGAAACCATGTCTCACATTTTTTAAATTTAAATGACGGCTGAGTATTTTTATTTTTACGCTTTAAACTTTTGCAAAAGGTAGCAATCGTTCTAAATCTAAATTTGATGCGACTTGTGCCATTTTTTCCAAATCAGTTAGATTATCCAGATACGGTAAGCAGCCCAAAACCGGAATGTAAGTCAGCGATTCTATCAACTCTATTGGTGTCCAGTCAGCAATTTCTGCATTTGTTCGAGGTTGAACGCAGTTGAGAATAATTCCTTTTAAATTCACTCGTAATTGTCGTGCTAAAGCCACATTCGCGACTGCTTGGGCTATTGCACCCAATTTGACGGGTACAACCAACACCGTAGGTAAGTGCCATTCTCCCGCTAAGTCAGCGACTGTGAGTTCATTTGTGACTGGCGAACCTAATCCTCCTAAAGCTTCTAATAATAGAAAATCACGGCGTTGACGCAAAGCTGTAAAAGTTTGCCACACTTTTGCTAAATCGATAGTTTTATTTTCTTTTGCTGCAGCAATGGGAGGGGCTAGGGGTGCTTGAAAATATAAAGGTGTCAGTTCTTCAGGAGATTGATCTAAAGAAAACAGCTTTTGATACCACTCGCGATCGCCCTCTCCCGATTGCATCAGTTTCATAATTCCCAAGCTGCGGGAAGAATGATATTTTTGCCAGTAAGCTGCCAATGCTGTCGTTAAAACAGTTTTGCCAACCTCTGTATCCGTCCCTGTAACCAGCAGTGCGTTCAACAGTTTATCAGTCATTAGTTATTAGTCATTACTAGGTAATAACTAATTTTTAACAGTAACTATGATAAATCGCTTATCATTCCATACTATGGAAATTTAGCATAAATTTAATGTGATTTTTGCATCAAGCTCTACAGCCTTGGCTGCGTACCTGTTTGACCAGGAACAGGGTTGGGTGTTTCAGTAACAGGCGGGTTATTTTGTTGGTCAAGAGGAGGAACTGTGGACGGCGGTTCTGTGGGTGTGGGTGAAGGTGAGATGTCTGTGGGTGTCGGTGTAGGTGAAGGTGGGGTTTCTGTGGGTGTGGGTGAAGGTGGGGTTTCTGTGGGTGTGGGTGAAGGTGGGGTTTCTGTGGGTGTGGGTGTGGGTTGGACGGGGTTTTCTAATCCAACACTAAAACTGTAATTGCTTTGAGGAAGTTCTGGGACAGGACGTACCTGAATCGTGTATTTCCCAGTAAAAGGCAATGTTCTTTGGTAAAATGAAAACTCTCTGGCAGCATTGTCGATTGGTTCTTGATTTGGAGCCAAAACTGATAGCAAAACACTGCCTTTTTGGGCAAGCAATACTGTTAACTGTTGCCCTTCTTCACCAGAAAAAGTGTACTCAATTGTTTGATTCGCTTTGAGAGTTCCCTCAACGTTAGCAGTGTTAGATGTTCCAAAATTTAGGCGCTTGCTATAGACGACAGGTTCATTGTTGATAGGTGTGGGTGTAGGTGTGGGTGTCGGCGTGGATGTGGGTGTAGGTGTTAACGTAGTTTCACCAGGAATCACAGGTGAAGGGAAAGTTTGCGGCTGTGTTGATGCGGTTTCTGGTGTTGCTTGTGACTTATTACGGATGGACATCACCACCGCCCAAGAAGTGAATCCAGCGACAAGAATAACAATAATCGTGATTCCTAAAAGTGCCAAAGGATTATCTAAAACTGAACGGCTAGTCTGTTGTGGAATGACTGGCTTAGGTTTGTTGGGAGCAGATGGTTGTACTGATGGTTGTACTGGATCAGGGCGGCGACCAACGGCAATTGTTTGTACATTGGAAAGATTAGGAGTTGAAACCTTGGGTTGTTGCGGCGCTTGTAATTTTTGTAATACTTGTAATACATCAGCAGCATTTTGGTAGCGATCGCCCGGTTTTGCATTTAACATCCGATTCAACACAGAGGCAAATTGTGGATTGACGCTCACCCAGGGTTGCCACTTCCAAGTAAGATGGTGTTCATCGAATAAATCTTGAGGTTCTTTCCCAGTCAGCAACACGATTGCTGTCACGGCTAGTGCATACAAATCACTGCTAGGATATGCTCGACCTGTCTGGATTTGCTCACTAGGGGCATAACCATATTTTCCTACAGTGGTTGCTGGCGTTGTCTTATCTGGAGATTTTAACTTCGTTGCCAGTTCTTTGACTACCCCAAAGTCGATTAAAACTGGTAAATTGTCCTTGTCTCGCAGAATAATATTATCTGGTGCGATATCCCGGTGAATAATTCCTTGGCTGTGAAGATACTCCAACACTGGTAACAAAGAGCGCATCAGTTGCCACACTTCATCTTCCGTAAATACACCACCAGAGGCTTTGCGCTCATCAAATAAAGTACGATAAGTTTTTCCGGCAACATAATCTTGTACCAAAAACAAGCGCTGGTCTTGTTCAAATCTCTCCCGGAATTGAGGCACTTGTGGGTGTTGTATTTGATACAAAATTGCGGCTTCTCGCTCAAACAGTTCTTTTGCCTTCTCCCAAGCGTAACCCCCCGTTACTGTTGGAATTAATTCCTTAATGGCACAAAGTTCGTTAAAGCGTCTTTGGTCTTGAGCGAGATAGGTTCTACCAAATCCGCCCTGACCCAGAGTTTGAGTGATCCGGTAACGGTTTTGCAAAACAGTGTCAGCTGTAATGGGTGGTTGCATCGTCAATGAATTGAGTGTAATAGCAACAGAGGAGGACTTCACTAGGATACGGATAGTTTCCAGACCGACACCGTAGATAGAACTTTATATATTTATAGCGATTTTCAATTGGATCGAACACATTCACCTATTTGCGCTGCGGAGGCCTTATACGAATTCAAAATTCAAAATTCAAAATTCAAAATTAAGAAAGCCAGATATAATATCAACTCAGGTTAATTAGTGATGATTCCCACATCTGTACAAAAACCGAAAAACCCATAAATCGATACGCTTGGTGATAAGACCAGAACCCTTATCAAGAACAGAATCTAGAAACGCGCTGTTTGAAGCGTCTCTACATACGTGATTTTTTATATCAGGTTCGGTTGATTACTTATCATTTTTGAAGAACCCCACCCCGCCAAAGCTGCGCTTAGGCTCCCCTCCCCGCGAGCGGGGAGGGGATAAAGGGGTGGGGTGCAGTCAACGTGGAAATCATAACTAATTAGCCGAACATGATATTACACATCAACCTTAACTAAACCGTATTGCCCCATAAGGGATTTCAACAAATAAATTATCCAATCTTGTGGGGTGGGCCGGACAGCCCGCCCAGTTTATAAGACGGGCGTTTAGTGCCACTCCCACAAAAAAAGTTGGATATTTTTTAATTTGGAAGTCCCTAACGACGGTTTGAAAGTGTGTATTTATCTGTACGTAAGAAAATGAGGCGTCCGCAAGTAAGACCCCTAAATTTATGATGCTGTAGGCGAATTTATAGGGGATTAGACCCCCCGATCTCTCGTTCCCAGGCTACCGCCTGGGAACGTTGTCATTCCTAGGCTCTTGCCTCTCGTGTTTGGAGGAGGCAGGAGCCTCCAAAAAAAAGCATTCCCAGGCAAAACCTGGGAACGAGGGAGGGTGAGGGGTAATATCCCTGGCGAATTGACCAACAGCATCATAGAATTTATTTGCTCTGCGCCCTCCGATTTTCGGTCATATTGAAAAAGCCTGCTTTCGCAGGCTTTGTTTGCAAAACCCCATTTCATAAGGGTGAGGGTTGCCGTATCACTAATTTTAGAAAGTGAAGGTGGTACGCAGTGTACCTACATAAATGGTGTCGTTGTTGTCGTTGTGTTCTGGGTTCAAGATAACTAATACACCAGGGGTGACAGCAATATTGTCAGTCAGTTGCAGTTTGTACAGCGCCTCTAAGTGATATGTCGTATCCCTATCTTGACGACGAACGCCATTAGCTTGGACGAAATCGTTACCAGTTGCTTTGGGGGGTTGACCAAAGATAAAAGCAAGCACGCTACCTTGTGGGCCAAAGTCTCTGAAAGAGAGGGTAGCACCATAGTTCTCAAAGTATGCATTATTACCACTTGCAGCCCCCTTACCTTGTGCCTCACTGTAACCATACCAACCAGCAATCGTAATTCTGGGTCCTAGTCTCAAGGCGGCTTCTACGGCGTAGTGGTCAGAACTCAGAGCATTACCACCGAAGGGGTTATTGGCATACTGACTACCAGTGGCGTCAAAGAGGAGATTACCACCAATATTATTAACATTAACAGCACCTCCTGTATTTAGATAGGTATGAGCGTAGGTCAAACCGATGTTGAACGCTTGATTGGGCTGGAAGGCTATCTGACCGATCGCTGCATAGCTACCATCGAAAAGACCTGAGCCATCGTTAGGGTTATTAGCTCTGTTAGCTAGATAACCCGCTGATATAGTGATAGGTCCTTTGGGATTCAGGTTAATTGTCGCACCTGCACCACCATTACCTTGGCGATAAATAGGGTTGAAGCGACCAAAGCGGGAGATAGCACCTCTACCAGAACTGGCGAGGTCTGGGTTGAAGGTGTTGATGTTCTCGTAGAACTCACCACCAAATGCATCAACCTTGATGCGTATAGCCTCACTTAAGTTAAATGCATAGTTAAGTTTGTCAATCTCAATGTCGTTAGCACCGACTTGTCCGTTATTCCTGCCATCTCCATCAAATGCCAAGCGGGTCATGTCTGTACCCGTTACGTTTGTACCGTATGGGGTAGTATTGCGAGCCTGCAAACGGGTTTGCAACTGGTCTGTGCCAAAGAAGCTGGTGTTCAAGTTCAAACGAACTCGGTTAGAGAAAATGGTGTTGGAATCCAAGTCTTGAGCTGTTGCCTGGGGGACACCAGAGGGAACAGCCCGCTCATCGCTACCAAAGATATCAGATATGTTGAAAATTGCTTCCCCAACCAGTTTGGTGGTAGTGGAGAATTGATTTGCTTCCAACTCAGCAGTACGAGCTTCTAAAGCATCGACACGACCGCGTAGGGTAGCCAATTCAGCAGAGAATTCTTCTTGCAAGCGCTGCAAGGTAGCTAAGTCTTCTTTTCTTACCAAATCAGCGGTAGCTGTTGCAATCAGTTCGTTAACGCGATCCAAACAAGCATTCAAACCAGCGGCAAACTCATAACGGGTCAAAGCACGGTTCCCGCGATAAGTCCCATTGGGATAACCAGCAATACAACCGTAGCGCTCTACCAGAGACTGCAATGCTTGGAATGCCCAGTCTGTTGGTTGTACGTCGGAAAACTGAGAAACAGATGTTACTTGGCCGAGGTTGTCAGATTGTGCCGTCAACTGGGACACGGAAGTCACCTGTTCGTTGACTTCAGAAGCCATAGCGCTATTTGCTGCGAAAAATGTGGCGGCGACAACAACTGGACTCAGCTTGAAAAAGTTTTTAGCCTTAAATAGTTTCTTCATGATTTATGTCTCACTCACACCTACCGACTTAATCATGGTATAATTCCCTAAAGCACATAATTTTTTGGGAATTTACTAATGATTTTCTGTCAGAATTGTACCAGATGTGAGTGGTGATTAAAACAAGTTAATCACCACTTATTTTTCATGATCGCTATTTGCATTCTTTATTTGATAAACGCAGAATAATGCGACGTTTGTGACGTACAAGGGTTCCTTCTTCCTCAAACTGCTGGAGCAGTCGAGTTACGGTTACCCTTGTTGTATTTAGCACCTCTGCCATTTCTTGATGAGTCACATTGAGGTCGATGAGCTTTCCTTGCTCGACGTCGCGACCGAACTTTTCACTTAGCCAGACCAGAAATTGCCATAAGCGCAAAGACATTGGCTTACGGTGTACGATGCTCAGTAATTCTTCTGCCTGTTGGATGTGAGACAATAGAGCCTCGACATCCTGATTCCACAAATGAGGTGGTACGACACTCACTTCGACACTAGTCAGGCATTCAATTTGATAAGGCTTGACTTTGGACAAAGGATAACCAACCAAATCCCCAGTTCCCCAATAACCCAAAGTGATAAACGTTCCGTCTTCACTCCAGGTTAATGTGCGAACTGCTCCGCGCTCAATCCGCCACAGTACGTCATTCCGCGCCGGAATAATTTCGCGTCGCGTCAGCAGTCGTTGCGGCAATTGTCCAGTAGAGGAAGAATGATGAGACTGGGCAGAATTTTGAGAACGACTTGTGGAATACATCATGATATTTTGTAGACTAAAACTAATTAAGTGCTCAATTTCTTGTGTTGTGCTCGCCATCTGGGGTAGTTGGCATCAGATGTTGCCTCATGACGAAATTGGTTCAGTGAAACACTGGCCCTCCTTGGGATCAAGCTAAGCCATAAGGTAGATTTCAGCAGTTGGAAGACTTTGATAGCTTAAGAACAGCATTAGGCTAGTTGACTAAAATAGTAAAAGTGGGTTAATAACTAACAATTCAGACTCTATGATTGCTGGAAACACGCTAACCAGTGAAAAAGTTGAGTTGACGGTAGGTATGTAACAACAACTCATACGGTTAACTAGTGTTCAGAGCATACTGTTGTTGTCTGATATGAAATCATTCTCGTGTAAAGTTGATGCCTTGTGTTATTTTTATTTCTAAACATTTGTTTAGAAATGATCTAAAAAGCAAAAATGCGTGTATAAAAAGTAATTCTCTGACCAGAAAAAAACAAATACAGATAGCAGAATACGATAACATTTTTCATGTTATTTGTCAAGTTAATTGGGATTTTGAGATAGCAACAACTGCTGGTTTGGGCGGTGCATCAGGATTTTTGTTGGGCCAATTGGAACCAATAGGAACCTGACGAGATTGTAAAAATTCTTCACCTGTCGTAGTTGTGATCAGAAATTCTCTGGTTTCAGAAGCCTGGTTTTTACGAGTTCCATTGGCTTCTCCAGGATGCTGTATAGAAAGAAACATAGTTTGCTGATCCGGAGCGAAGCAAGGTCCTGTGGTTTCGCATTCCATTGGTCCGATACTAAAGAGAAAAGCTTTACCTGCATCCTCCCCGCTTGTGGGAATGTACCAAAGGGCGTTGTTACCAAACAAACCAGATAGATTTGCTGGTTTTCCCTTGTCATTTGTGCGGCTTTTGACAGATTTATTCATTTTGCTGGTGGACATATCTGTTACCATCCAGATATTGCCGTTGTTATCTAGCAGTAAATTATCCGGATTAGCAAAACCCAAACCACCCACAGATGGCTCACCGCCAGTTGCTACCATTTGCCAGCGAAAGGTATTTGCGGCTGGATTGTTACCGTCTTCTGTGAGGCGCATCACCCAGCCATACTCGTAGGGTGTTTCGTCTTTGGGACCTTTGAAAACTCGTATATCTGGACCACCTTCATCGTCGGGAGAACCAGAGGTGAAGCTAATGTACAAGTCTCCATTAGGAGCAATTTCTGTATCTTCAGGACGAGCTGTGCAGGTTGCACCAGCAGCATTGGCGGCATAATGAGCGTCAATGAGAATGGCACCTTGTTGTTCTTCTGGGTTTCCAATGTAAAGATCGCCCAGTTTTTTGAACCTTTGCTTGTACTGAGCAATTTCCTCGTCCTTACTCACTTCAAAATCACCGCCTTCGACACGCGGCGGTAACGGCTGGAAACTTTGTCTTCCTTTTTCTTGAGCTTTTGCAGGACCTTTGGGCAAACGAATCAGGTTTCCAGCAATTGTGCTAGGAAGGTCTGGATTGATTGGTGTGTCAGCTTTTAAAGGTATCCAACGACCTGTACCATCAGGGTTGAATTTTGCAACGTAGAGCATTCCTTGGGAAAGTAACCGGGAATTCGCTTTGTCTTTGGGGTCGTTCACCTGATCGCGGCTGACAAATTTGTAAATGTGTCCGCCTCGGCGATCGCATCCTGAATAAAAAGCCAATGGTTTCCCCGCCTCTGTCCGCACACCCACCGCTTCGTGGTGATAGCGTCCCAGCCAAGTGTGTTTGGTTCCGTAGTCGTTGGGATTAGCGGGATCGACTTCGACGATCCAACCATATTTATTTCCTGCTAATCCAAAAACGTTACCTTGTCCGAAGAGTTCCTCATCACCTAAAGCGAATGGTTGCTTGCTGGGGTCAAACGACGTGCCATCAGCATACACTGGTTCTGGGACTTGTGCCTGAAAGTTTTCTTCAGCGCTGAGGACTGTACCCCAAGGTGTGGTTCCACCAGCGCAGTTACCATAAGAACCAATAATGCGATCGCCTAACTTATCTACGTATCCTAATCCCTGTTGCTTGCGAAAAATCGCTACTGCAGGTCCAGTTGCTTTAAGATAACGCCCATCTTCCAAACCAGAGATCCCACTAATTCGTCTATCTGCTTTGGAACTGGTACGTTCCCACTTTCCGTCGGTTGTTTTGCGAATCGAGATAACACCCAATCCTTGGTCTAGCAGTGCTTCTTTGCTAATTTCCCGTATTTTCGCTTTTATCGGGTCTGAGTCTGGCAAAGAAAAGGCATTTATCTCGTTTTTTCCTGATTTGTTTTCTTTCAGCGCTGCTTTTACCTCATCAAACGGCAGTGATTTCCCAATCACCTGTTCGTAAGTTTGCATCCAAGGTATGGCGCTGATGTATTCAAAGTTTACTGACAGATACCCTTCATTGTCACCAGTTGGGACGAAAGAGAGATAGTCGTTGTTGTAACCGAAACGAGAATCACCGACTTTATCACCCCATGCGGCAATCACTTGGTACTGATATCCTTGTGGCAAGACCAAATCATCCCGCACTTCATAGGCACTATATTGCTCTTTTTGCTGTTCGGGTCGGAACCCAGCTGTTTCTAAGGGAATCGGACCTTGAATTGGTTGAAATGCAAATGCTGCTTTCACTTCTTTTGTGGTAGGTTGCACTGCGATTTTTTTTTCGCATCCTACTAAAGAATTGAGCGCTACTGCACCTGCGCTGCTTCCCAGCAACAACAGGAAATCCCGACGTGTGATGCTCATCTGGTTTATCGATTACACTGAAGCCATCTGTTGGATAGCTCACAACTTTCACCTGGTCATTGCCTAATCTAAGCGGGAAAGTTTAAGAATAGGTAAGTTTTTTGTAAAAATTTTGTTAAATAGTGAATATTTAAGCCAAAGATAATGTAGTGTCTTTCTATTTTCAAATTAACAAGGAACAGGTTACAAGGAAGAAGGTCTTCTTTCTGACCAAGCGGGGGAAACATCACACGCCTGTTGAAAATTCGCGGTCTATAATTGTGTCTGTGATCCGCTACTAATTGCCTTCTTCGTTCTTTCTTCCATCTTCTTCCTTGGGCTTTAACTTACGGGGAGTTTGAGGGGCGGTAAGTCCCGCGCTGTACATGCAAGGTCAGCGTCGGGATACACGGACCCCTCATGCCAATATTGGGGACTCGATGTCCGCAATATTGGTATTTAGAATCTCGACTTTTCCTGTTAATATGGTTTTCGTTGATAAAAACCTGATTCATGAGCCTAGTTCTGAACTACACCTACCGACTATATCCAGATGCTGAGCAAGAAGCTAAGCTTCTTGACTGGCTAGAGATATGTCGTGGTAGTTACAACTATGCTCTGGGAGAAATCAAAGATTGGTGTAATTCACGCAAGTGTGCAGTAGATCGTTGTTCTGTGTCGTCAGAATATATCATTGCCGCCGATGCTCCATTTCCTGGATACTATCGGCAACAAAATGCCCTGCCTCAGGCAAAGAAAGAATATCCAAGGCTTGGTGAAGTTCCATCACAAGTATTGCAAACCACCATCAGGCGACTTCACGATGCTTGGGAATTCTTTCAAAAACGAGGATTTGGCTTTCCAAGATTCAAAAAGTACGGGCAACTCAAATCAATCTTGTTTCCTCAGATAGCTCCCGATGCTATTACTGGGTGGCAGGTCAAGATTCCTAAATTAGGATTAGTACGCATTAACTTACATCGACCAATCCCAGAAGGATTTGTTGTTAAACAGCTAAGAATCATCCGTAAAGCAGTACGATGGGAAGCTGTGATCACAATTGAATCCGATGTAAAAATCCCTACTGTTCAACCACATGGTCGAGCGGTGGGGATTGATCTAGGGCTTAATAAATTCTTGACAACGTCTGAGCGAGAATTCATCGGTAGACCCAGGTTCTTTGTAGACAAGCAAAGGAAGCTGAAATTGCTCCAACGCCGATTATCTAGAAAGACGAAACGGTCTGCAAATTACGAGAAAGCTCGCTCTAAGGTTGCCAAGCATCACAACAATATAGCCTTCTCACGCAAAAACTACCACTACAAGACGGCACACCATCTGTGTTCCGACAAGCAAGTAGGGATGATATTTGCTGAAGATTTGAATTTGAAAGCAATGAGTCGAGGAATGTTGTGTAAACATACTCTCGACGCTGCTTTTGGACAGTTCTTGAATATCCTTGAATTTGTGTGCTGGAAAAAGGGTGTATTCTTTGCGAAGGTTAATCCGAATGGCACGTCTCAGACTTGTCCAATGTGTTTGGAGGAAACTGGAAAAAAAGACTTATCGCAACGAATACACGAATGTTACTTTTGTGGCTATAAAACAGACAGAGATCACGCTGCTGCTGAAGTAGTGCGACAACGTGGTCTTGAGCTTATTAGTACGCAGGGACTCTGCGGAATGGAAACTGCCTGTGCAGTCGGTCTGCCGGGGGTGGAGGAAACTTCATCTAGGTCAGAGGCGAAATCTGACTCTCGTAAGGGAGGCAGAAGAACCAGGAATGCCCAACCGTAAGATTGGGAAGCCCGCGCTGTACCGTAAGGTCAGCGTCGGGAAGATGTCACTAATATGCAATACGTATTGCCTTTAGCTTGTCTTTTCGATTGAAGGGTGATTGATGCGTTTTAAGGGGCAGCAAGCTAATTTGCAATAATTATATTACATCTAATATTTAACTATCTTGCATACATCTATCTAAAGTACTATTTTGAAGAGAGTAGTCAGCTTGTGACCAATTCGGAGTCCCCACAGAGGAGCCAAGGCGTTCCAAATGAGGGATTGTAGGCAGAGTGGAACTGCTTCGCCATAGCTTACACCCATATCGGCACAATACCTTGCGCTCCTACTTCCTGGCTATGAAGAATATCTAACTCCGTTGACCAGTCACAATATATGCCACACGTTGACCAATGTTGGTTGCATGATCTGCCATGCGCTCCAAACAACGAATCGCCAGTACGAGTAGCAAAATAGGCTCAACGACACCTTGGTCGTACTTTTGATGAGCTAAGGTCTGATAAAGCCGTTCATAAGCACTATCTACAGCATCATCGAGTCGCTTTATACCTCGTCCGTTGACTTCATCTAAATCTGCCAACGCCACTAAGCTCGTTGCTAACATTGCTTGGGCATGGTGAGACATGACTGCAATCTCTGGTACACAGGGATGAGGCGGATATGGAAGGATTTTTATGGCAATTTCAGCCAAATCCTTGGCATAGTCGCCAATACGTTCGAGATCGCGCACGAGCTGCATAAAGGCACTCAAACAACGTAAATCTTGAGCTGTAGGAGCTTGCAGCGTCATGATTGCCGTACAGTCTGATTCTATTTGTCTATAAAAGCGATCAATTTTTTTATCTAATACAGGAAGTTCCTCAGCTGCTGTCAGGTTGCTAGTAAACAAGGCTTGGTGGCTCAGGCGAAATGATTGTTCCACCAAAGCCCCCATACGCAACACATCCTGCTCTAAGCGCCTAATTTCGCGAGCCAGCTGGGGTCTGTCAGGATTGGGACTATACAGGGGGAGTTTCACACTTGTAGTCTCAAACATGAAGATATTTTCAAATATAGTCTTGGCTGTCATAATTTGCCACGATGCCAGGTAGTTCTAGTTGCAACCAAGCACCGCCTGTCTCCGGATGATTCATGGCTTTTATAGAACCGCCATGTGCTAGAACAATTTGCTGGACAATTGCCAAACCCAAACCACTACCAACAGTTCCTGTAGCCGGATTACTATCTGAGGCTGTCACACGGGAGCGTGCTTGATCCCCTCGGTAAAAGCGCTCAAACACATGGGGTAAATCTGCTTGGGAAAAACCCATTCCAGAGTCAATAATGTCAATTTCTAGCGTTGGTTCCTGATTATTCTGTCCCGGAACGATTTTTGCTTCAACGAGAATGGTTGTACTTGGAAGAGTGTATTTGATACTGTTGTCCAGCAAATTGAGAAACACCTGGTAAATGCGAGATTCATCGGCGTTGATCCAGATATTTTCTGGACCACAATACCTTATCTGAATCTGATGTCGCTGTGCTAGGGGTGTTAAAGTTTCCCACACAGACAAAATCAGCGATCGCACTTCCACTTTTTGACGATGCAGTTGGATGGTTGGGTTGGTTTCCAATTGAGTGAGTTCTAACCAACTTTGCACTAAGTGAATCAATCTGTCAACCTCCTGCAACAGGCGGTTAACCCAACGATCCAAGGGCGGTTGCATCCGGTCTTGTAATGTTTCGACAACCAGACGTATCGAAGTTAGGGGAGTTCTGAGTTCGTGAGCCAGATCAGAAAAAGCGCGATCGCGTGCTAAATTCATATCCAGCAAAGGCTGACGGTTTTCTATAAAAACTCCCACTTGTCCCTTGTCTAAGGGTAAGCTTGTCGCCTGTAACATCAAAGGCTTGACTTCTGATATCGCCGCTGCATTCTCGTAAGAAGGATGGAACACCCACTCCTTTGACTGTGGCTTTTGGCGATCGCGAGTTTTCTCAATTAATCGGTCAAGTTCGTAAGACCTTACTAACTCTAGCAACAAGCGCACTTGTCCGGGTTGCCATCTTTGCAGATCCAACATTTTCCGCGCCTGCTCATTACACCAGAGCAGTTGATTTTCTTCGTCAACCTGTAAATACCCCACTGGCGCGAACTCCAGCAGATCTTGGTATGTTTTGAGCAACTGCTGCGATTGTTGCCGTTGTTGCTTGACCAATCGAATTTCGTGCCGCAACCGAGGAATAAGCAGCGCCAAGTCAGAAGAATGCCCGCTTAACGGTCGCAACACTTGCCCTAGGTAGCGGTTCAGTTGAAACTGTTGCCACACCCAAAAACTTACGCCTACCGCTAAACCCAGTAAAAATCCTAGTATAAGCATTGCTAGTTATTAGTTGTTCTCTGACAACTAAAAACTAACAACTATCCAAATCGATAGCCAAAACCTCGTACAGTCACAATATATTCTGGACGGCTCGGGTCTTGCTCTAATTTTTCGCGTAACCAACGAATATGAACATCGACAGTTTTGCTATCGCCAACAAAATCTGGTCCCCAAACTTGATCTAACAATTGCTCGCGTGACCATACCCTCCGGGCATAGCTCATAAACAGTTCCAGCAGTCGAAATTCCTTGGGCGACAAATTCACCTCTTGAGCGCGAACCAGTACGCGACATTCTTGGGGATACAAAGTAATTTCTTTATACTGTAGCACTGGTAGCTGAGGCAAACTGCTTAAGCGTTGGCGGCGGAGCAAAGCACGACAACGAGCCACCAGCTCTCGCATACTAAAGGGTTTGGTGAGGTAGTCATCTGCTCCCACTTCCAGCCCCAAAACGCGGTCTGTTTCACTCCCCTTAGCGCTTAGCATTAAAATCGGTACTGGGTTTCCTTGATATCGGAGCAAACGGCAGATATCTAGCCCATTGATTTGAGGCAGCATCAAATCAAGAATCACCAGATCAAAGGAAAGCTCTCCGGAATTTGGTTCATAACTTTTAAGGTATTCTACAGCCAACCGCCCATCAGCGGCAGTTACCACTCCATAACCTTCCTCTTCCAAAGCTAAAACAAGCATTTCCCGGATAAGTTCTTCATCTTCTACTACTAGGATGCGGCTTCTTTGTCCAATTTCTGCTGTATGGGGATACTTGGGTGATTCGCTGGTATACATTGATATCACAGAATTTCGTGGTTGTGATTGTATCAATATTAATTATCTAATTTCAGTGTATCTACGCTTTTTCAAAGCGATTTTACTTTGCAATTTGTAACATAAGCAACAGGACTGCTTTTATTATAAACCAATACAACACAAAGCTAATAATTGTTTTTTTACAGCTTTGCTTTTTCAACGTTAAAAATACAACAAATAGCCATAGCTAAGCAAACTTCGCGCCTAGAATTTATGACAAAGCTGATATTAATTTATGTAGCAAGTAACTTGATAAATAGAGCGGCACAAATTAAAGTTAACTTGTTCAAGCGGTCATTGGTGAGTCCAGTCCTGCAGGCGGGTCTCCCAACCTAGGGAACTGGCGTTCGCGCAGCGTCTCCGAAGGAGATACCCGAAGGGTCATGAGTCATTAGTAAGAGTGCGCGAGTTTCAGGCGTTTGAACATTTCATTTCTTAACTCACATTTTGCGCCTGGTAAAACAAATGTCAAAGTCATTACATATTATTTGAAGCAGTGTTCTCGTCAGCCTAGGACTTATAGTCCTAGGCTAATAGCTGGAGTTTAGACTAAAAAGCACAAAATAACCCAGCGGCGCTGAGTTGAAAAGAGCCAAACAGAAAAATAAACAAATTAGAAATCAAGAGGATTTTTGCGGCTCCTTAGGTGGTTTCGCAGTACCCTTTATAACAATAGAATAACGGATTCTACGTTGGTGTGATTATCCAGTCTTCCAACCAGGAGATAACCCTTGTGGTTTTGCAGAAGAGGCTGGTGTAGAAATCAGCGCTAAAATTCCTCCCATTGCTTGTGCAACCCAACAAGAGGGTTAAGATAACTGAGATTGTTTCCCTGGAGCAGCTTTCAAAGTTGCGCGTACAGTTAGACCGTTGTAATCGGCAGGGAGGAGCAGTGGCTTGGCGATCCGGATGGCGGCAATGCGAAGTCGTGCATTTGGGCTGCCAGGTTTACGTTGTGGGTGAAACCACGACACCATTAATTCGATCCACCGATTTATTCATCGCTTGCTCAGGATCGGGCAGTACTGAAACTGTGCGTGCGATCGCTGCCACAGCAAAGGCACTCTTGAGCATACCTTGTATCAGTATTACTATGCGGCTGGAACCAACTATCTACGTCAATCGCATTGCTGTTAGAGTAATCAAAAAATTGGGGGTACCTTGTGAACGATAGCGATCGCCAAAATGGACTATCAAAATCGCTCAATAGCTGGGATGTTTTTATTGCTGGGGTTGCGCTAGTTGTAGCTGCCAGCACTCTAATCAGCGATCTGACAGGTTACTTCACGTTTGGAATTGGGTTTGCGATCGCAACAGCGCTTGCGTTTATCGTTAATTTGTTTCTGGGAATGTCAGCGGCTGATCTAGGCGTTGCTTATCCTCGATCAGGTGGACTGTACGATTATGCCAAAGAAATTTTTGGCGGTCGGTTCGGGAAATTCTTGGGTGTATTTCTCGGATTGACTTTCTTTGGAACGATCGCTTTTGCAGTATCAGGAGAAACGGCAGCAGGAGCTTTCGGGTTACGCGCTCTATTTCATTGGGATCTCCACATCAACTTCTTTATCATTGCTATCAATATACTAGGAGTTGTTCCCAACATTTTTGGACTGAAAACGGCTTCTTGGATTAATGGGATTCTGCTTGTTTTGATGTTGGGCCTTCGATGGCTGTTCGGAATCGTGGGCTTCCTGGGGTTAGGCGCAACTGGAACTTGGTCTTTTGCAAACCTCGCTCAAGGAGCCTCTCTAGATTGGTTCGGGAAAGGAGGCATTGTCACAGGCGGGATAGCGCTTGCATTTTGGACTTTTGTTGGAATTGAATTTGTCTGTTCCCTCGCTCTCAGAAGTGCATCAGCCTCGAAAAGCTTTGCCTAGAGGAATGCTTCTCGGTCTGCTCATTATCTTAGTCACTTCCTTAGTGATGGGCTTCGGGATCACAGGCACTCAATCTCTGTCTGCTTGGCAGGCATTAATAACGAGTCAAGCAGCTTGTGCTGGGAGTTGTCCTCAATTGGCAGTGGGCAACGCAATGCTTGGGGACGCGGGCTATACTCTGATGGCACTGGCGACTGTGACGGCAACCTGGGGAACCTTAGTTGTTTCCTATTCAACAATGCCGCGAATTCTTTACAGCATTGCTCGCGATGGTGGTTTCTTTGGGGCTTTGTCTAATCCTTTTAGTAAACTCCATCCTGAATACGGCACTCCAGTGATGGCAACTCTCTTTACCTTATTTCTTTACAGTGTACCTGCACTCCGTAGTGGAGAAGTTGTTAAGTGGGTCTATTCAGCGGCTTATGTTTGGGCGATTCTTTACGTCGTGTTTCATGTGCTAGCACTATTTAATAGAAGACTAAAACCTGAGACTTCGCAAGCCTTCCCTGGCAGCTGGTTCCAACCAATGGCTGTCGCAGGAATTGTTCTGACGATACTCAGCATCTATTATGCGTTTACTGGAAGTCATGTGGAGTTTGGTGGACGCGCTTTGTTAGTTATCCTGGTGGCGCTAGGATCTGCTGTTTTCTCTTTCGCAATGTCGCCCCAATCAAGAACTTGAGCAGGTAGGTTACAGTAGCGATCATATCATCGGTCACCTGACGGGGGGACAACAAGCTGTAAATGAATTAGTTTTGGCAGAAAATCAACGCGTGCTGCAAGCGATCGCTTATCCACCGGTAGAGCAATTCGCACAAAGAATTACGGATGTCGAGCGAATCTTTGTAATCGGCAGGGAGGAGCAGCGGCTTGGCGATCCGGATGGCGGCAATGCGAAGTCGTGCATTTGGGCTGCCAGGTTTACGTCGTGGGTGAAACGACGACACCATCGATTCGATCCACCGATTTATTAATTGCTTGTTCGGGATCGGGCAGTACTGAAACTGTGCGTGCGATACGCATGATTGCGTCTGCCCCTTCATTAAACCTGTAAAAATCTGGGCAACTGTCGCAATTTCGGCGCTTTGGGCAGTTGGTTTTTTGCTGTATATTTGCAATAAAGCGCCGAAATTGCAAAAACGTGGACACTAAATGGTACGTTTTCTCATACGGTTGCCCAGATTTTTCTAGATTTGCCCCAACCCTCCGGGCAATCGCAGCCATTGCAAAGGCACTCTTGAGCATACCTTGTAAACGACATTATTCATGAAATTGGCAGACTTACGCCTAATTGACTGACAAAACTCAAGGGAACCCTGATTCTTTCCGAGGTTGGGTAGAGCGGTAGCGGAACCGAACTAACACAGATTGCTATTGGGTTCTGCTGCGCTGCACCCAACCTACAGAAGAAGATTTGTCAGTCAACCAGCCTCAACACTGTGCAGCTTCAAAGAGAATTGGTATGGCCTATTTGCTTAGGCAAGAAAGCTTATAACTGTGTTAAAAACGTTATCCCAAGTTGGTTTAGGCTGATACAATTCAGACTCAGCAATAGGTGAATAGTAAATAAACCTATGTTAGAAAATAGCATCAATAGAAGAGCTATCCTTCACGGTGCCATCACCTTGGCAGGAACATTGGCAGCCGTCCAACTTGGCTCCCCCAAGAAAGCACAGGCGCACTTTACTCGCTCAAGCCAACGTAAAGGGATTTTGTTAGCGGTAGATTTACAAAATGGCTTTTTGATCACACCTGAATGTCAAGCGGTTGTGCCAAAGGTGGTTGCTCATGCCAGTCAGTTTCATCAGGTTTGGGCAACTCGCTTTTTTAACCGGAATCCTAACTTCTCACGTCAACTGAGCTGGAACGAGATGGTATCGGGACAGGAAACGGAGCTTTCTACAACCTTAAGTCCGGTTGTCAGCAAGACGTTTGATAAGCCTTCATATTCTCCGATGTCACCTCTTCTGCTCCAAGCTCTGCACAGTGACGCTATTACTACAGTCGCAGTGTGTGGGGTTGATACAGACGCTTGTGTGATGGCTACAGCTTTGGGACTATTTGATGCTGGATTTGAGACGTTCGTAGTATCAGATGGCTGTGCTTCTAGCGGTGGGCAGGAATATCATGAGGCGGCAATTAAGATCTTGGAACGCAACATTGGAGCGCAATATGTGATTTCTTTTAGCGAATTACCCGCCATGTTGTCCTAAGATATACGCCTCATTCAGGGAAAACGTCAACTTCCAAAGCATCGCCTGAAACCCTTATTATTTCGTGAAATTTCAAAAGTTTTCGGTCTACTGAATTTGGCAGATCTATCAATGTGTCCAGCATTTTGCCGTCAATGGCCAAGCATCTATGAGGCAATAGAAGATAGTAGACCGCAGCGCCACAAGTTGATGCGACTATACAGTAAAAATTTACCAAAACAAGGACGTATTGTCCTAGCAGGAGACCATACCGCATGGCCAAGACCAGATGCTTGCACTTGAGAGCTCCCAACCTCCCTCTTCTTATAAGAGAGGGAGGAGCAATGTAAAAATTATGGTTTTAACAAGAAGGGAGAGCGCGTTGAATATTCTGACTCCTGAATTCTTTTTTGGTCAAACTATTTTTTTTATGGAGTCAGTAGACTTGTTCTTGGAATCTGAATTCATGAAACCAGCTTCAGTCTTTTTTGGTTTATCTTTTGGTTGTGGTTTGGATTTTTCGTTAGTCATATTTTTTTCCTCGGAATTAAGTACAAATTTATCTACACTCTGTTTATAAATAATTCCGTAAAAAGAACTTTCAACGGGTCGCGCCTCGGAGTCCCCAACCAGATTCGCGCATCCCTTGGGGAGGAACGCCACTCCTCTCCCTGGGTACTGGGTACTGGATACTGGGAAGATGTTCTTACAGGATTTGGGCGGGGTTTGAATCCCCGTCCATAATCCTCCCAGTCCAAGGATCCCCAGCCCGTAATCCCCAATCCCCGATTTAAGAAATTGACTTTCATCAGCTTATCCCAAAGCCACTGACACGCTCAAAGCGGATGACACTCTGCCTCATACAGTAGAACTACGACAGAACAAGTATCTCAACAACATCGTTGAACAAGACCATCGATTCATCAAACGCTTAGTTAATCGGTGGATGGGGTTTGGCTCATTCAATACGGCACGGCGAACATTGAAAAGGATACGAGACGATGAACATGAGCCGCAAGGGACAAATACAGGGACTAGAAAAAGGAGATGTTCAAGCTCAGATAGAATTCGTGTCGAAAATTTTTGGAATTGCTGCATAACCCGCTCCAATTGATGAGGATATTCTGTCTCACGCTCGTTTTTGCAACACAACCTTTTCGCACACGTCACCACAGAACCGACAGATTATTTATGTATTTATACGTATATTAAAGTAATAAATATATTTTTTGTACTGGAGATAGTTTTTAGCAATCGCACGTTGTTTGCCCGACCTCACAAAATCGCGTTGCTCCCCGAATGCCCTGCCTCTAAAAAATTAAGTATTTTATCGTAATTCTGTTCTAATAGAACAGAATTATTGTGTTAGCTTACTCTATTATTGATTATTCTTATAGTTTTAACCAGCTAACAATTAGCTATCAACGTGCTTGATACTATCTACTTAATAGATGTTTTAGATTAATTTTTACTCTTTTAGAGTATCAAAAATTATCTACTGCTTCAACTAATTCAACTAAACATACATAATGTTGATACCCAGTAGATTGTCTGACAAATAAAAGTATAATTATTTACATTTTTGTCTGTGTTTTTTCATATTTCTCCGACTTATTATTAGGATAATAATCATTCTTCTGCGAAGAATATACTCAATTCCAATTCTGACATCTTGTACCAAAAAAAGTTGATAAAGATTTAGCACTCAGTATTAAACCCAAAGCCCCTAATTTACCGAAAAAAACCCAAAAAAGTAATGTAACTTTATCCCACCGCTTTTTACATAGGCTCGGTTCCTACGGTGAGGTGCAAGATCTGAGAATTTGAAAAACAACGATTAGTTATTTTAATAACGAGATAAATGAGTAAACTTAAAGATTTTTTTTTAAAGGTATTTTAAGTTATTCTTTGAGATAGCAATAATCAAAATCACAAAAAGACGACTATACGCGCCCATTCCTTCAAGGGATGGGAGGAGAGCCGCCCCGCCGCCCTCTTTCACATTAGTCATTGGTCAAAATTAATACTTTGGACAAAGGACTTTTGACCCTTCGGCTTCGCTCAGGGTGAACACCTCGGCTTCGCTCAGGGTGAACACCTCGGCTTCGCTCAGGGTGAACACCTCGGCTTCGCTCAGGGTTGACAAATAACACGAAATCCCACGGCTTTCCATAAAAACGAGCAAAGCGATGTTTTTATAGCCGTGGGATGAGTTAACAAAAAGAACTCAGACCACAGAGTAGGAAGTCAGCTTGGGACTTCTGTACGACTGGGTGAGGAGTGCTGGGGTTTAAATAACGACAACAGCAGGGTGTTCACTTTCGTGTTTGGTGCGACAAGAAACGAAAGTGATTCCTAGCTGCGGAGTTCCTACTCTGCGGTCTTCTTCAAGGTAATTTTCAAGAAACATATTCTAAAAGACTTATGTAGCAAAGATTTGGGGGGATTGAGAATTTTGTGTATCTTGAAATTTGGGAACAAGTTCAAGACCAAGAGCGCTAGTACAGGGCGGCGTAAGTAAGTCGGCGTGAAAAAACCTAACTGTGTAAAGATAAATAAATAGGTCGAATGCATCTATCGAGGTGACTGATATATGGGCGTTCGTATAAGAGTCTTGCTCACGCGTGAGCAAGACCAAACCCTGCTAAACCTGAGAACTGCGTATGTACCACAGAAAGTACTAGACCGAGCAGAGGTAATCAGATTAAACGCGCATGGTTGGTATGTAGAGAGAATAGCTGCTCACTTTCACTGGACTTCACAAACAGTTAGACCTTGCATACGCTGTCATTGATGGTATTGAAGCTAGAGGAAAAAGAGGAAACTACAGTAGGCAACGTATTAAATTTTACTCCAATTCCTCCAGTTAAATTTTCGTTACATACTTATAAATTTTCCTGCCCACCTACTTAACCCTGATTTCTATTTTTCCTTTGCTTAGAGTGACAAAAGAGGGTTAATTGGTATTTTGAGCATGGCACTGGACATTTTTTTACTAAAAAAATGTTGATGGATAGAGCGCTTACCTAGCAAGGGTTACAGCCTTAGGGTAACTCTCTGTACGACTGCTCATTTGACTTCTTAGTCGTATCGTCGCTTTAAGAAAGATTATAAGGTTCTGCCAAAAACTGTAGAGGTATTTATTTATGCAGAAATGCTTCGGTTGATATTAAGGCGGCTGGCATAGAATTTCATTTTTTAGGCATTCTCTAAAAGCTCGACTTTATCCAAATTAAAAAACATAACACTTGTTGAAGAGCAAAAACTTTTTCGCTGTGACAAAATCGGGCGATGTCGAAAAAGTCAAAGTTGCTCAGATATAAGGGTTTGGGCGTATGTAATCGCGTTTGGAGATGAAGAAAGTTGAGCTAAAAGCTGAAAGAGACTTATCCAATGATAATCGGGTCTAAATCGTGCGGAGAAGACAATGACAAAGATTTTAGTGATTGAATCGGAGATCGAGAGCCGCAACATCTTCCTCGAATGCCTCAAGGAAAAAGGATTCGACCCCATTGGTGCAGAAAATGGACTTGTCGGCATTCAGCGGGCACAACAATACTTGCCCGATTTAATAATTAGCGACATTATAATGCCGGATATTGATGGTTACGGGGTTTTAACTGCATTGCGCCAAAATCCTATAACAGCAACAATTCCCTTGATTATTGTCACTAACAAAGCGACTCGATCTGACATTCGCAAAGCCATGAATTTGGGAGCAGATGACTATCTTATTAAACCTTGTACAGTAGAAGAATTACTAGGAGCGATCGCAGCCAGATTAAAAAAACAAACATTTTTCAAACAGTGTTATGCTGCTCAGTTACAACAAGTTCCGAAGCCAACAAAGGTAAATAAATTACCGAGGGTAAATGCAGTCGGATTGGAATGGCAAGTCAATCTTTTTCAAGAGAGCGCTGAGTCAATTCAGCAAAAGTTAGAGACGTTCCCACATGGGGTGAGGAAACTAACAGCCACGAAATCAATTTTTCCGTCTATCGATTCTCTCAACGATATCTTTGACTTTATTGAGACTCATTACCACCAACCAATAAGTTTGCGTGATGTGGCACAGTCAGTTGGTTACTCAGCAGCTTACCTAACCGATTTAGTGCGACGTCGAACAGGACAGAGTGTGCATCGTTGGATTACCGAACGTCGGATGGTAGCAGCCTGTTCTCTACTCCTAGAAACCGACCAATCAATAGATGATATTGCCTTAGCGGTAGGGTATCGTAATACTTGGTGCTTCTTTCGCCATTTTCGCAACAGCTTTGGTACGACTCCTGGAGACTGGCGAAGCGCTCATCGTGGCTCTGTTGGAAAAAACTGTGGGGAATTATTGAACCCTCCCCGCTCTGAAGAGACGGGGATTCACGCCACATCCGCATCTGACTTTTTGCCCAATTCGACTATCTGGTCAGCGATTAGTGGCTGATTGGAGAGCCGGTGTGAGGGAGAATCAGACTGCCTGCGTATGCCCTTCGGGCACGCTGCGCGAACAGAGGCGCTTCCCTCTGGAGTTTAGACTAACACATGACAAAATGACCCAGCAGCACTGAGTTTACAAGT